>CAIRZE010000061.1 GCA_903882995.1 uncultured Candidatus Competibacteraceae bacterium | reverse complement strand
GCTGATTTAACTAATGCTTGGATATTTTGATCAGTCAAAAAATCGACAAAATGAGGATGCCCCTTCAACTGTATAGCTAGTGTATAAATGTAACCCTGTGTACGGCGTAGATGGTTGCCGGTTTCAGGATCGCGTATCCCAACTAAACATGCCAGATTACAAATACTAGTTTTATTCTTAATTAGCAGTTTATCTTTCATTTGACGCGCTATCGCAGCTTTAAGGACAGCGTTACAATATTATACCTATTGTGATTCCAATGCTAAAAGTGGAAGACCACCATTATTAAAATGACCTACATAATTGCAATTCTAGTCTGCAACTGAGTTAATGGCCACAACATCATGATAAAGTGCTATTAGCCTTAATACACTGTTATAGCAGTTTAGTTTATATTATATATCTGCCAACCTGCTGTTAAATTTATGCCACTTTTAAAGATAGAGATAGAGCATGATATCTCTAGAGTTTAGGGGTTGCCATTATTTAAATGGCATATCAACATTTTATAGTACTGTATTATCTGCGTGTCTTCTGTGTTAACAAAAACCACTTATGTCAGAATTTGCAGATTGTCTATGCTAATTTGAAAATTAATATTGGCAGCGAGTACCCTCAACTAATTTATAATTAGTATCTATTGGTGATAAGCAGAGTCGGATAATATGACAATCAGAAAGGTAGTGCTTTTTTCTATTTCTATTATGTTTTACAAGTCCGTAGTAGAAACATAAATAAATCTATGATTATGATATCTGAAACATCCGTAAAACACCCGATCATACTTGGTATGACTGGAGCATCAGGTGCTGACTATGGCCTGCGCTTGCTCCAATGCTTATTGGAATACGGGTGGTCAGTACAATTACTAATTTCAAAGGCAGCCCAAATAGTAATTCACATGGAAACAGAAATGAGGTTACCTAAAAATACCAGTGACATCCAGAAAATTCTAGTCAAGCACTATAGCTGTTCTCCAGATCAACTACAGGTATTCGGGCAAGCAGAATGGACTGCCCCCCCTGCCAGCGGTTCAGCGCTAGCACGGGCACGGGGTATGGTGATCTGCCCCTGTACTGTTGGTTCCTTATCTGCAATTGCTAATGGTAATAGTGATAACTTATTGGAACGAGCTGCCGACGTAACACTCAAGGAAAGGCGTAAGTTGATTTTAGTTTTAAGGGAAACCCCCCTTTCTATAATTCACTTAGAAAATATGTTGCGGTTATCCCGTGCTGGCGCTGTAATCCTACCCGCTAACCCCGGGTTTTATTACAAGCCAAAAAAGATAAAGGATTTAATAGACTTCATAACAGCAAGAATTCTAGATCAGCTAGATATCCCACATAAGTTAATACCACCATGGGGCAATAAAATAAACACCGTTTAATGTTAAACCTCGATAAGTCTTATATACTGCGCACTTATTCTAAGAAGATTTCTAATTAAATTTTTTGAGCGCATAAGCTACTATTACAGCTACAGCATTTACAGCATTACTGCCGCCATCCGCTGGCCGATTTCTTCTAACCTAGATACTGCAAGGTAAAGGGAAGTATATTGACTAATAAATTTTGGATTGCTATGTTAAATGCACGGACCGCACCATAGGCATCTTCACTAATCGTCGTCTCCACTACCTCGAAGACTTGCGTTCCCAAAACATGTCCGCTCTTCATTTCTACTACCTTAGTGCGAGCGGTTACTCTAACACGGCTAGGGTGAATCATACACTCATGTTGAAAACGGATTACATCCACATCTATTCTCAGATCTGCTAGAGACGGTGCTGGTGGTACCATGACAGCCTTAAACACTCCTGTTCTCTCAAATGCACTGACCAAAATAGGTAGTAACATCTTCTGGGGTGTATCGCTCCAAACACTGTCATTGTAGTAATCTAACTTTAGAGGTTCTTTAGTGTAGGCAATGCGATTGGTATCAAAACCTGGTGCAATTCTAGGCAATGTCACAAGTAAAAATTTACCACTTGATCTACTAGATAGGGGTAGAGAGAACATACCAACCTCAAGTAAATAGGTCTGTGGCGGTAGTGATCTATTATTTAGCAGTATGCAGCCTGATAGGATTGGTATAATCAACCCAATAAAAACAAAAGCCAATTTACTAATAACTGATTGCAGTAGTTTCTCAATCACAAGTCTCAATTTCTGGTTACCTATCTTAAATGTTTATTGATGTCCTTCCCTACTTTTGATGGTGTATGCTTACAGGTCACTAGAGTTTAAAAAAATTTACGGGACTAGGGCGGTAAATTTTAACTGCAGTATATAGGTAATCTATACTATCTTTCATTATAAGTTACTGCTGGTTTTCTAATTTCTCTCCTGGACCCGGCCTACCAACTGGTTCACCAATTAATAAAACTCGAGGATCTTTCTCTATCATACTGGCTAGCTTCTGCAATGTAGCTACTAGATCACTGGCTTGTAACAGTAGCACACTTAATTCAGATTCAGAAATTTGTCCAAGTCGCCGTAACTCACTATGTCCAGTATTGGCTAGCCTGCTTAGGTCACGACCAGTTTGATTAAAAGTATCAGCTGTTTTGCGTACTGAGTTAGCAGCTGACAGAAAATTTTTGACGGTAGCACGAACTTGATAAGGAAGGGATTTAGCCTCCTCTAAACTTGCAGAAAGCCGCTCTAGAGCTTTACCCAACTGTTCAGAACGTTTCTCTAAACTAGCACTAAATGATTCAAAATTAGTCACTATCTGACCGATATTTTTGGATCGGTTAGCTATTTCTCCAGTAATAATACTCATACTCTGTAAAATTTTAGAGATAGCTTCTTGATTTCTATCGCTAAGTAAATTCTCCAACTTACTATATAAGTTATTGAGATTTGTTAGAATATTGTTGAATGCGTCGTCTAAACGTGCCACTAGAGAAGGGCCAGCCTTAATAATTGGGATATCCTGTGTCATATCAAGCGTGCCCATTTTTCTTTTAAATCTAATGATAATTTAAGATTTTTTTCAAGTAAGGAAATTTAATTTCTTAATTAATCAATCTTAACGATGGCTTGTCTAAGATTTTGATTTAGATTTTAGTTTTATTTCTTTATTGTCTATCAAACTCTAATTGTAAATATTTACATTGATCATTTCAGTTTAATCTAGTAATTGTGAACGGATTTTCTCAGATTCCTCAAGTTAAGATTAAATTGATTCTGTATAAAGATTTAATTCCTACTCTAACTAAAATAATTTAAATTAAATTAATTAACTCTTATATGCTATCTGATTTCTCCTTCATACCGTTAGAGAGCTTATTCTAATTTTTTATAATCATGATCCGTTCGATGTGATGTTCCTGTGCTTTCTAATTATCTTATTAAATGAAGAATCATTGAATTACTCAAGTTTATGATCAATTTTTTAAGTCAAAGAAATAAAAACAGTCTTGATCGTATTTGCGAGAACTGTTAAGTTTTCATAATCTTTTAATTAAGCTTCAATTTCTGAAAGATCTTCTTTCCTTTTAATAAAGCGTTCAAAGTAAAGTAATATCTTTAATAAACATGTTTATTTTAAACCTTCTCTAATATTTCCTTAAGTTCACTTTCAAGGGAATTGTCCCAACTTGATATTGATAAATCACTCATAATTATAAATAAAAAAAATGCAATAATAATAAGGAGAAGACGATTTAGTTTATTCATCTAATATATCATCGATAATGGACTCGATGGCACCCTCAGAGTTTTTTCAAAAGTTCGTCCAGGGGTAAAATTTACTGGATATGTCTTAATCAGTTTCATAATTATATGGAAAATTGACGACTGAAAAAAGTTATCGCGACAGCTTTGTCGATGATCAAAATCACTATCAGCGCATTTACGAAAGTAATATGAGGCTTATAAAGGAAATCACGAAAAGCGAGAAATTGGAAAAATAAAATAAGGAT
>CAIRZE010000060.1 GCA_903882995.1 uncultured Candidatus Competibacteraceae bacterium | reverse complement strand
GAAATCAGCTTGAAGGCCGACTCGTCTCCCACTTTTTCTGCCAAGGCAAAGGTCGGAACCAAATGCTTTTCAGAGTTCTGGATCTCAGCCACAAAGAGAAACCTTGAATAATCCGTTTAATTTACATTTCACTACTCACATGCCTCAACTTCACGTAAGCGTTTTGCTAAATCAAAATTCTTTCTTAAAACTTGGGATATTAACCATAATATAACGCGATCCGAATTCATCCGGTAACCAACGCCAACGTTCCATATTTAGCTCAACTTGGCGGATTCTTTGAGATACTGATATATTCAAGGCCCTCAATGTTGATAGATTCACAACTCCAGTTTCCGTTAACCCATGCCGCTTCTGGAAGCGGCGTACGGCCTCAATAAGTGCTTTATCGTATACTACGATACTTTTAACAGATTCAGGTGTTATCAGGTCACCGCTTTCATATAATCTAGTACTTAAATTTGTTACTTGGAGACCACGTGAGCCAGGCCTAATAGCTTCTCTGATAGTTGGCCAACCACCCTGCTGCTCAACTCTCCGATATTTCTGTAATATCTCTTTCAACTGAACATAGCCTTTACCTTTCGGTGCCAAGGCATGTAAGGATTCAGAGATAGTGCCACTACCAGCAATGGTATCCTGCAATATTTTGGCAAGATCTCGAGAACGCGGTTTAATCGCCCAATCTTGGTCAATCTTATGTGGTGCAACTCTTCCAGATAGCAGATGAGAAGCATACGTTAAAAAGGAATCTGTAAAAAGTAAATCAAATTCCGCAAGTTGCTTGGTATCTGCAGAGATACTGTTCTGTTTGACTGCTGATTGGAGCTTTCGTAGTTGGATACAGCCATAATCAGAGGGACGTAACCCCTCACTTTCTGCTTCTCCAAGAGCTTGGATTAAGTCATCAGTAGCTGGCAGTGGCTTACCGCTTGGACTTAACCAGGCAGGCTGATAATTGCGCCTTGAATAGAAGGAACCTATATATTCAACCTGGTGCAGGTCATGGTTCTTAATCTTGATTCTTATCCTTGATGGTTCCATTCGTATATGTTGACAGACTTGATAGGCAATTAGACTTTGAAAGTTTCCTTCTACCCTAGGGCAAGGTTGTAAAAGCAAATGCACAGCAGATTCTAGAGGTTCTTCAGTGTTAGTATTAATCGTTTCTGGCTCAATATCCCCTCCAGCATCTGGAATAGATTGCATGTTATCCATGGTAAAGGTATTTACCCTAACATCTGATATCTCTATACCGGCTGGTTTATCTATAATTTGTGCTTCTGACAAGTGCATATGTAGAGCACAAATACTTACTAGCATACTTAATAGTATGGGGAGAATCATTCGCTTTAACATGGAAACGAATAACCTAACTCTCATTGACAGCTTAATTGTGTAGTATCATCATACCAACAAAGTATCAATAAAGCCACTCTATTCGAACATGATAAGCAACAAATATCTAATCATTCATATGTGATGGTACATTCAGTGATGTTTGACTCTAATAGCAAAGAGTTATGCATAGATCGATTAATTTCATCATAAGTGTATATTTCCCATTATTGGTGAGAACCAACAGAAAAATAGTATTGAATAAGAACTAACTCAATATTAGCTATTGCAGTTCTTAGTTTTTCTTAAATTTGGTCTAGATAGATGTACACTACAGATTCCGAGGTTTCATGTTAATTTACCATAAACCATAATATGGTTGTCTATTAGCTGGGAAAGAGACACCTGGCTGTCTACAACACATCTAGCAGTAGCAGCTGTGCGTGTGTCTAGGATGGGATAGATGAGATGGGATAGAGCGCTATAACATATTTATCTAACGCAGAGTTTGACAACTGATCATCTATATAGATGTCGATGTCCTTGCACAACTTAACATGGCTTAATCCGGCGTCTGCTTTATTTATTCCGTTTGTTTTCGGCCGATTCCATAATTGATATTGGTTATAGATGGCGATAGAATGGAATCGATTAGAATCCCAATCATCCTATCTTCTATGTAGCTGCTTTGCCGGATTTAGCAGCGTCAACTGACTAAGAGAGAAGATGCTGCCTGCTCAAGTGGTCCTAATTCTATAGTAAATATCCGACTGTTGTTCTAGTGCGGGTCGTTTATAATTCTTTACAATGTAATCAAGAAGTAAATATAATTTACTCTCATATAAATATGATAAAAATCAATATGTTATCCTCTTAAAGGATACTCTTCTAGAGTTTGAGGATTTACTTTATGCCAGCGATGAAGATCGACATCAAAACTGGATTGTTGGATACAGCTTTGATTCGACTATCCCCTAACTGTGATTACAGACCAGATAGAGCGGGGATCGATTTAATCGTTATCCATAGTATCAGTCTACCGCCTGGCGATTTTGGGGGCCCATGGATTGATGACTTGTTTGCTAATAAACTTGACCCGACTGTTCATCCGTATTTTCAGAAAATTGCCGGATTGCGATTATCTACGCACTTGCTAATACGCCGAAATGGTGCAATTGTGCAATATGTGCCTTTTTATCTCCGAGCCTGGCATTCTGGAGAATCTTCTTATGCTGGCTGTAGCTGCTGCAATGATTTCAGCGTTGGTATCGAACTGGAAGGAACTGACCACTTACCATATGATAATCGCCAATATATCCAGCTATCAGCAGTAGTCTCCGCGCTGAGGATAGCCTATCCAGACATTCTACCTGATAGATTAACTGGACATTCTGAAATTGCTCCAGGTCGCAAAACAGATCCTGGGCCTGCTTTTAACTGGAATCGATTACGCGAGTTGCTAGGATATAGCAAAACTGCTGACGGCTAGGGCAGCATCAGCTACTTACGGACTAATATGAGGTATAAAATGTGCTATAGAGATGGCATATCGTTTTTACTTTCTCTAAGTATAACCGGACTGATGGCCTGGGGTTTGATATGGTTTACCAGTGAATTGTTGTGGATACGGCTACCGAATGTGGTAACTATGATGGTTTATATTATCTTCTCAATTATAGTTATCGGTTATCCGATCTATGCTTTAGCAAGATGGTCAAATCAATATCTGTTAAAAACAAGTAAAAACAAAGAGCATAGATAAATCTCCAATTAAGTAAGTTGACTATCAACAATTTTATTTATTCGAAAGAGTAAGATTACCGATTATGGTGGTAGACTGACCAAAATTCTTATTCTCAACCGGTTATAACCATATCATTCAATGAACTATCAGTTCGAAATTTTGGAAAGGTCTGTTTGTTATAAGGGGTTTCTCCGTGTGGAGAAATACCGGATGAGACACGAACTTTTTACAGGCGGCTGGAGTGATGAGATCACACGCGAATGTATGGAACGTGATCATGCAGTGGCTGTCTTGCTTTATGACCCTGATCTAGATCAGATCATATTGTTAGAACAATTTAGAGTTGGTGCGATATTATTTCCAGGTAGGCCATGGTTAACAGAAATCGTAGCTGGAATCATGGACAACCCCCATGAAACCAGCACCGATGTAGCACGGCGTGAGGTATCTGAAGAAGCAGGTTGTGAAATCCTAGCATTGGTGCCAATCTGTCAGTATTTAGTTAGTCCTGGTGGTACCTCTGAGACTATCACGCTGTTCTGTGGTCGCGTGAATGCTAACACTGTCTTGAGTGACAGCACGCGTGGTGTGTCTAACGAGCATGAAGATATAAAGGTGCGAGTCGTACCACGTGCTGAAGTAATGTGTCTGTTACACGAAGGGTGTATTAATTCAGCTGCCTCGATTATCGCACTGCAATGGCTAGAAATAAATCTGCCAAGATTGTTAGAACAATGGGTACTTTAGCTTAATAAAAATTCTCTAAAAGGATCCTTAGCATCCGACGTAAAGGTTCAGCTGCTCCCCAAAGTAACTGATCACCACAGGTGAATGCACTGAGATACCTCTGCCCTATGTTAAGCTTACGCAGTCTGCCAACTGGTACACTCAGAGTCCCAGTAACTGCGGCTGGTGTCAGCTCGCGTATCAGGATATCTCGCTCATTTGGTATTACCTTGACCCAGTGGTTAGCAGATTCGATAAAATCTACTATCTCTTCTAATGGTATATCTTTTGTCAGTTTTATAGTCAGAGCTTGGCTGTGGCAGCGCAGTGCACCGATGCGTACGCATATCCCGTCAATAGGGATCGGTTTGTGCAAACGCCCCAGGATCTTATTAGTTTCTGCCTGACCCTTCCACTCCTCACGGCTTTGACCATTTTCCATCTGTTTATCGATCCAAGGAATTAGGCTACCTGCTAGCGGGACGCTGAAGTGCTCAGTAGGAAAATCACATGAACGGATCGTTTCAGCAACAATTTGGCAAATGTCCAAAATTTTAGATGTTGGTTCATATAGACGATCAGCCACTGCATCGTGAATTACACCCATCTGGTGGATTAATTCGCGCACATTCTGTGCACCAGCACCGGAAGCAGCCTGATAAGTAATGGCATTCACCCAATCTACTAGCCCGTTGGAGAAAAGACCGCCCAGACCCATTAACATCAGACTGACAGTGCAGTTACAGCCTATGTAATCTTTTTTACCTTGTGCTAATGCATCCTCAATCATGTTGCGGTTGACTGGATCTAGCACAATGACCGCGTCTTCTTTCATCCGTAGTACAGAAGCCGCATCTATCCAATAGCCTTTCCAGCCAGAAGCTCGCAGTTGCGGATAAATTGCTTCGGTATAGCTACTGCCCTGACAAGTGATAATTGTATCCATCGACTTCAGTTCTGCTATGGAGTTAGCATCTTTCAGTACTGATGTATCTTCACCAATTGGTGGACGATAGTCTCCTAAGTCTCCTATATTTGTTGTAGTGAAGAATACCGAGTCGATCATAGAGAAATCACCCTCTGCTACCATGCGATCTATCAGTACAGAACCGACCATACCACGCCAGCCCACCAGGCCGACTCTCATCATAAAATATCCTTGAAATTTTAGAATTAAAACGAATATCTTACAAACCAAACCAGGCTCTAATATCACACACAGCATCATCAATTGCTGGCTTCAAGCCAGCAGAATATGACCCAGCACCAGGTCACTTTAACATCTAACATCCCAGCAAGTTTGAGATATATATCAAGCCTACCTATCCTAAATTAAGATGTTTTATAGCAAAGATCAATTGTATTATTTTTGGTACCACATAAACATTTACATACAATATAATATCTTTAATTATCTATCCACTGAGTAACAATTCAGCTCGGTCTTGAATTATTAAAATTATATGTTGAGTGCAAAGATAATGGATATCTCCACCCCAAGTTTACTACCACTGGAAAAGCATGTTGCGCTGATTACTGGAGGTGGTCGTGGTATCGGTGCAGCCACCGCTGAGGCCCTTGCACTTAAGGGTGCGCGCATCATCGTTGTAAGTCGTACAGAAAAAGAGCTGACTGACACGATCACACGACTGAGTGATGCTGGATTAGATGCTTCGGCACGGGTTTTAGATATTGCCGACGATGTGGCAGTAGAAAGCATGTTCAAGTGGATTGCAGATGAATTTAGCCGACTGGATATTTTAGTTAACAATGCTGCAATTCTTATAAGTGGAGCGTTCGAGGATATAGACATGAAAGATTGGGATCGGCTTATGGCTATCAATCTACGTGGCGCAGTACTATGTTCAAGATACGCATTTCGGTTGATGAGAGAACACGGTGGGATAATAATCAACATTTCCTCTCTGGGAGGATTGCAAAACACTGAAAAATTTTCAGGATATGCTGCCTACACTGTTAGTAAATTTGCGCTTATTGGCTTGACTGAAGTGCTAGCTGTCGAGGGTAAAGCAAATAATATTCGGGTTAACTGTATCGCACCTGGTGCGGTAGCTACCGATATGCTGCGCAGTGCTGCGCCGCAACTATATACATGTACAACACCAACAGACATTGCAAAAGTCATTGCCTTTCTGTGCGACTCTAGTATATCTAGTTGTATAAATGGTACTACTCTTGTGATAGATAGTAATTTATAAATTTGAGACGTAGTGCCAGAGGATGTCTATACTCAGTAAGTCTTAGGGCTAGACCAGTGTTTCGGTAGATAACTCTCACAGCGCCATGAGTATAGAGTGCGCAGAGTCTGAAAATTGGCTGATGTAGCTAGCACCGGTGGCAAAATCTGGCATGCTATAAAAGCTTCTTTTAACCGCTCTGGCAGAATACCCTCAGTAGCAACATAGATACCAGTACGACCTGTCTGCTGCTCTATACCAGGCCAGAGGTCATATTGACTAAAACGGCGATTTTCAGCAACTGGATAAACTGGTAAAGATTCAGGCCAGTAGAAGGCGAGTTCTCCTGCCAAATGATAGCTGGGAACCATTAAAAAATTTACACTGCCAGCTTGATAAGCAACTTTCCTAATTGGCTCTTCCCATAGACGTAGGTCTTTGAAAGGCGCCTTAGAAAAGGGTATTCCCACCAGAATTGGGAATATTGTTACTATTATCAGTGCTACTGAACTAGTCATACCGAGAACTACTAGTCTACGCCAAATAGTAGGTAACCCGTCTATCTTACCAGCAAATAGCACTAGAAGACCTATATAAGCCGGAGCTGGCCAATTTAACTGCACCTTAGTGATTACTGCTTTAGTAATGAAAAATGCCAATATAGATAGTGATATCGTGAGTAACAACCGCTGTTGATCAGAACATGGGGAATATACTAATAATGAACGGAATAGTGCTACTGAAACTATCGGTGAAAAAGCCAACCACTGCCCACCCAGAAACGTTATTAAATCACCAACATTTTCCTGCCATCCCCCTCCCCCTTTTTCATACACATTGAGTAAGTGTCCCTGTTCATGGTAGAATGCTACCCAGTTGTGACTAGCATTCCAGATTAGAATCGGACTAATAATTATCAGGAACAGAAATAATCCACCCCAAAAAGGCCAAAGATTTAGCATGCGCCGGCCATGTCGCGTAAATGATAAAATCAGAGGCAGGCAACAAGGTAGCATCAGTATACTAAATTTAGTCATGGTACCAATGCCAATCGCGATACCGAATTCATACCAAGCAGAATCATCTTGCCGAAAAAGTGCCCGCCACACTGCCCATAGAGCCCAACTCCAGAAGACGAATAAAAATATGTCAGTAGTCATCACTTGACCAAGATGGAAATATAGCGGTGATGTCAGACCCAACAACACAGCCCACCATCCTGCCCGGCGACTTTGCCAAAATTGATATGCAAACCCGAATAGAAGAATTAAGAAAATATCGTATGCTAGCCAAGCAAATAGCCGAACCTGCCATTCTCCTTTGCCTAGAAAAGATGTACTAAAAGCGATTAACCAGGCCACTAATGGCCCTTTCGAGTAATAACTCCAGTCAAGTTGTTTTGACCATGTCCAATACTGGGCTTCGTCGAAGTGCAGGTCAAAGCCACCTGCCTCGGAAATGAAAAATCGTAACAGTGGCAACAACAATATTAGACATATTGCTATTCTTACATCGAAACGAGAAAGTGATTCATCATTACTAGTAGCGTTTTCAAATGACATCGGGCAAACGCCAGCCGGTGTCAAGTGCTGATTCTGATGCGCCGTCAAAAAGAATAGAGTATGGTAAATTCGAGCTAGATTCAAAATAGGTGCGGGTAATTATTTCACTAAGGACGCCTGTGGTTAGGAACTGTATAGCCATAAAAACTAATAATATGCCTACCAAAAACAGGGGTTGTGCGATGATATCGAAATCAAAAAATATTTTTTTTACTGTTAGATAAAATAGAAGTAGTAACCCTAATCCGCCTCCGGCTAGGCCGATTCTGCCAAAAAAATGACCAGGCTTAGTTAGGAAATTCAGGAAAAAATATACTGATATTAAATCCAAAACAACTCGAAATGTTCTGCTAATACCATATTTTGACTCACCATATAGGCGGGGACGGTGATTTACTATCTCCTCACAGATACGGCTTGGCGAGGTTCTAACTGATATCCATGCTGGAATAAAACGGTGCATTTCTCCATATAAACGGACTTGCTTTATGATATTTCCCCGATATACTTTGAGGCTACACCCATAATCATGCAGTCGCATACCGGTGATAATGCCAATTATTAGATTGGCAATACGTGAAGGTATAGTGCGCAACCACATGTTATCCTTACGAATATGCCTCCAGCCAACTACTAAGTCGAGATCTTCTTTCAGAAGACGCCTAACTAACCTAGGTATATCAGCTGGATCATTCTGGAGGTCTCCATCCAAAGTAGCGAGTACTTCACCACGGGCAGCATCTATACCAGCTTGCATTGCGGTTGTCTGCCCGAAATTGCGTTTTAATATTAGTACTCGCACATGGGATCCATAATGACGTGCCTCTTCGATCAGTCTTTCGGCCGTTCCATCTCTGCTACCATCATCTACAACAATCAATTCCCAAGGGGATTGGTAATTTAATAGCGCTCCATGAATATCAGCTAATAGTGGAATGACATTATCTACTTCATTATAAAGCGGGACTATTAGCGAAAGACGGTGCAGTGGCATCAATTCCACTTTTTTATTATCTCTTATCATTAATATCTCAGTTTAGGAAAGATAGCTCGAACAATTACTGCACATAGCCAACCTACTGCTCCTCCTATACCAGAGCCAACCAATACTTGACTTGGGTAGTGTTTGCCGAGATAAATTCGTGATAAGCACACCAATACGGTAATAAAGAAAAGATAGACTTTCCAAACTCGCCATGAAGTGGTAAATGCGACGAAAGTAGCAGCAGCGCAAAAATTGATAGCATGATTAGACGGCATCCCATTCATACTATAACCACACGGACCCAGAATGGCATTGTTTGGACCACGCAACTGTTCGAATATTATCTGGCAAGGTCGCGGCTCAGAGAATATATTTTTAAGCACATCACCAAAACTATTACTAACTATAACTGTTACAGCTAGCAGGAAAAAAAATAACATACCATGCCATCTAAAGCGGAAAATGCTATAGCATAAGAGGGCTATAGATAGTGGAGCAGAAAACCAAGTGCGTTGCGATACCCACCAAAACAACTCATCCAATAGCGGATGAGCACAACCTTGATTTATCCACAACAACACTTGTTCATCCATGATTTTGCAGTAATTTGGTAGTGTTTGGATCATGACTGAGTAATAGGGCCATCCCCCCACCAGCTATTGATAATCCAAGCATGAACAAGTGCATATTTATAGCAGCCACTAATGCTTGAGTAACAGATACGCCAAACGGTACCATAGCTGCAACTACACCAGCTTCATATGTTCCAGCTCCAGCAATACCATGTATCGGCAATACACTAGTAAGATCGCCACCTATTACACCTAATAAAGCAGCTGTCGCTGATAATGGTGAAAAGAGCTGCAGAATCCAAGAAAACACCGCCAGCTTCACTAGCCAATTTAGCAATGTCCAGAACCAGGCACGCCAAAATGCAGCTTTAGTCTGTGGGAGACCGCTAAGAGCTACTACTAGATGGCTCCTCCAGCGTGATAGTACCAGTACCCTTTTGATCATTTTATCTAGAATTGAAGTTTGCTGTAACTGAAATAGCCCAAATGGTAAGAGCAGCCAGGTAACAGTCATCAGTCCTAGAAACCAAGCACCTAACCAGTTGATACCAACGACAACTAACGCCACTGCAGACAAAATGTGTAAATCCATAAGTCTAAACCAAAGCAAAGCTATCACTGAACAAGGTGGCGGGATCGCGAAATAACGTGCCATCAATATGGTAAATGACGCTTCACCAGTTCTCATCGGTAGCAGATTATTAAACAGGTTATGCAAAAGTGTCAGCTTGAGGCAGGTGGTAAAGCGACAGTGTCTGGTGCCTATAAAAAAATAATCGTACAGTCTGAACGCGCGTATACCATAGCTAATAACAGTTAGTATAGCTGCAAGAATCAGCATATCAGGTGATACTGCACCCCAAGGCACCAGAACCTCATTCCAACCGAATGCATACTCAATGCATGCTAAAGACAGTATAAATAATACCAAACTAGGAAACAGTCGAGAACTAGCTAGCAATTTCATTGCCAGGTTAATAAGCGAAAAATAGCTTAAGTATCACGAGACCACCATAAAGAGTCAAATTTTATCAGAGCTCAACTTTGCGTATTTCCATCCTCATTAATTCCTTAAAGTCTTTTTCTTGCTGGACACGTACCGGTAGATAATGTAAGTCTTGAGAGAACCAGAATGTGGTTATGCGGGCTTTCCCAGGATCAGATTGGATTCTTCTGATGCGTACTGCACGCAGTCTACCAATCGGAGAAGCTAGTATATCCTCTCCATCCTTTCTAATCTGATAAGTCTTCAATTGGTCTTTTTCAACTAACCTATACTCCGACTCTGGGCAGATGCTCCCTTTTTGTAAGTCTAACATCAACTGCAAATTTAAACTCAAAGGGTCCATCACACCAATCGTTAATGGTAATAGTGATTGCCTCTGATTATCTCTAATTCGGATTTTATTGGTTGGCCAGTCAAAGTACAATTCCAAGCTTTTATTTTCCTGTGGTGTTTTCACCAACCGCTCATATCTAATCGGACGGACAGTTCCACCGTGAATTTCGCAGCTCACTTGCTCATCAACTTGACTGAAACCTAGTAAAGATGCCAAACCTTTGGTACTAACTTTAAAACTAATTTTATAGGAGTTTTTTCGAACCTCAGTTAAAGCCATAACCGCTTCACCGATGGAATATCCTGAGCTATACACTTCATAACGAACTTGAAAAGGATATACAGGATAGCTGCCAAGCTTAGCATGTGCTGTAGCTGTAAAGGAATATCCAAGCATTAGCCAGCTGAATGATACTAATATGCTAAGAAAAAACTTCATATTGGTTACTCGACAGTCCATAAAACTGCGATGAAATTTGCTGCTAAGTAACCTGAGCTTGAGATAGTCCAAGTCCTATAGCAGAGAAGGTATCTCAAATAAGCAAGCTGTTATAGAACGGTATGTTATACTTAAAGCCAATTTCGGTTAGTATAAAAAATCCTAACTTCACTAGCTGGTAATACAGTATTCTCCTAGAGTATCTATTATACCGACTCTCCTCCTAAGAACAGGAATTAGCTAATTGCAAAATGATTAATTGCT
>CAIRZE010000059.1 GCA_903882995.1 uncultured Candidatus Competibacteraceae bacterium | reverse complement strand
AGAAGCCACTCTGTCATGCATGCGCTGTGGGCATTCTCAAGTCGGGCAGCATAGAGTGTCCTCTTTGTGAAAGTTCTGTCAAGATTAGCGATACCTCAGAGCTGATGAAAGATCCAGATGTGTTAGCGCAGCTGCAGGTGGAAGACAGACAGGCCCACGCTAACTGCTTCTTTCACCCAGACAGGGAAGCGAAGCGACTATGCCTAATTCACTTGCTGCCTCTGTGTGAAATTTGTAGCTGCTTGGAGAGGTGCGAACTGGAGCCACTTCGGCCAAATCCTGGCAAAGCTCTGTACTTCTTGATAGAGAGGGTGCGACTAGTGGTCGAAATCTTGGGTGGAGAAGAGAACCTTCTCGGCGACTTACGAGAACGATACAATCATCTCTATGACGGACACTATACAGTGCAGGAACTACTGGAACTCTACAGACATCTGCAGGGAGGCAAACCTCTCTGCTGCATTTGCCGTAATGATAGGGTGGAATTTGTAGATCTGAGCAATATGGAACTTTACTGCACTGCTTGCATAAGCTTCCTGAATAACCGCCCAGTACTAAAGTCAATCAGCGAAATCACCCGCGAAGAAGTGG
The DNA here is from genome assembly GCA_903882995.1 of uncultured Candidatus Competibacteraceae bacterium. GTDB lineage: Bacteria > Pseudomonadota > Gammaproteobacteria > Competibacterales > Competibacteraceae > Competibacter_A. The sequence continues at coordinate 27,274 of CAIRZE010000059.1, read as the reverse complement.
CGATAATAACTGGCCAGTACCTTCAAAGCATCAGCTTCTGGCATTTGAATAAGTCTCAGCTCTCCTGGCTCAAACATCGACAGAGTGATATTCTAGCTTCGTTGAGTATGGCCAAAACCATTGTGGCTTTAAAAGACTGCAAAAGCACTGCTTCCTACCCAGTTATTCTAATGATTACGTAGAAGGTGATTCCACTACACACTCACATCATCCTGTACAGCAACAAGGGCACCTGGTGAAGCTTACAGTACCACCGTAGCACTATAGTATTCACCATAGCGGATTTGGAAGAGAAATAAGGTAGCTATTTTGGTAAAATCCGAAATCAGGCTGTAGAATGTAATATCTGGATATTAACAATAGTTTCAGTTTTTTTTAAATCTTTCTTCATACCTTACCAGCTCCCACCATCAAGCGAAGCGGTGGGCAGCTTATTCTAGAATGACTTTTTAGATATTCAATACTAGATCTCAATAGCTATGTTAATAATAATCTGTGTGCAAAATTCAGCGAAAAAAATACAATACCACTAAGCCCAATAACATGCTGCCTAAACCAGTAAACCGAAGCATGCGATCTTCCAACTGTGCCATACGCAGCAGGCTTCTACGCAAGGTACTTGGATTGAGGAAAGGTAAAATACCTTCAAGGACTAGCATTAATCCAAAAGATGATAACAACTCATTCCACATAGCGGTTCCCTACTACCCGCGCAAGTCTAAATTGTGCGTAGTAGCTTATCATAATAGTTATCACTGCGGTTTATTGAAGTAACGGAAGAACCGTGAATCAGGTTGTAAAATAAGCAAATCATCCTTACCGCCGAAACCCTGGCGATAAGCATTTAAGCTTCGATAAAAGCTATAAAAATCCTGATCTTTGCTATAAATTCTAGCGTAGATATCAGCAGCTTGTGCTTCTCCCTCTCCACGTTGACGTTCTGCGTCGCGATAAGCCTCTGCTAACAGCACCGTACTCTGGCGGTCTGCATCAGCTTGTATACGCTCGGCAGCTTCAGCTCCTCGAGAGCGGAAATCCTTAGCCACTCGCAACTGCTCAACCTTCATTCTGTTAAATACTGAACTACTAACTTCGGCTGGTAAGTCAATCCTCTTAATCCTTAGATCCACCGCATCTATCCCTAGATAGCTAGCTTGTTCTTTAAGAAGGTGGCTCAAGTTTGCCATAATTTGGCCTCTATCTCCGGATACAACTTCTTGAAGAGTACGTCCGCTACATTCACTGCGCAGGCCATCTTTTATGATTTGTTCGAGGCGAATATTAGCTTGAGATGAATCTCCTCCAACTGTAATATAGAACAACCGTATATCCTGAATCTGCCAAATAGCAAAAGGCTCGACGATAACATTCTTTTTCTCAGAAGTCAGAAACCGCTCAGGCTCAATATCTAGTGTCCGCAACCGACGATCAAACTTTTGGATGTTATTGATCAAAGGCCATTTCCAATGTAACCCAGGCTCGTAGTTAGCCTCAACAATCTCGCCTAATTGAAATCGGATTGCTGTCTGTGTCTCATCTACAGTGAAAAATGACATCACCAACATAATTATGACGCTAACAAATGCGCTGAGTATGGCGTAGCGATGCATAGCAAAGGTTGATAAATCCATCAATGCACCTCACGACTGCGGTTAATAGCTCGCGAACGAGATGTGGTCGTGTTATCAGTGGATGGCAGTTGGGTAGTAGTAGATGTATCGCCCAAAGTGTTACCCCCAGTAGTACCAACAGAATTGGTTGCAGACTCTCTATATTTGAGTATACGATCTAAGGGTAGATATACTAAATTTTTAGTACCTTGTTGAGTATCCACCATTACTTTGCTTGTCCGTGACAGTATTCCTTCCAGAGTCTCTAAATACAGCCTCTCTCTTGTTATGCTGGGTGCTTTTTTATAGGAATCTAGCAACCTGTCGAAGCGGCTGGCCTCGCCCTGTGCTTGAGCAATAACTTGTTCCTTATAAGCTGCAGCTTCTTGCAGCCGGCGTGCTGCTTGCCCACGCGCTTTAGGAATGATTTCATTAGCATATGCCCCAGCTTCATCTTTCAACCTTTGTTCATCCTCTCGAGCCTTAATCGTATCAGCAAAAGCTTCCTGGACCTCCTCTGGCGGTTGTGCATCCTGGAGAATAACATTAATAATTCGCAAACCAGAGCCCTTGTCACCAACACCATTAATGTTGACTTGTTCCCTATATTTCCCTTTTTCAGATACAGAAGCTGGCTTTAGTAAAGCGGGAATATAGCTATCCAGAACCTGTTGGCTCAATAATTTGATATTGGAAACGATATCGCTACGGCCTTCTGTCAAAACAAAGCTCATGGAGCTCTTGCCAATAGTTTCGCGCGTAGCACTTTCTATAACTTGAACAAGTACGCTTTCTATATCGAAAACGTTAAATAAATAATCCCGCGGGTCGCTTACCTGATACTGCACCGCTAGACGTACATCTACAATATTTTCATCCTTAGTCAACATCAACGACTCCTTTAGCACAGAGCGAATTGCTGCCTGCCGGTTGCCGTTACCGGAACGGTAGCCGATTTCCCTAAAGCGCCGCTGCTCAACATTGACGATATCAACCCTATCGATCGGGAAAATACGTAAATGTGGTCCTGGCATGGTTGTTTCTAGATAACGCCCGAATCTTAGTACCACTCCGCGCTTACCTTCTTCCACTATATAAATGCTAGCGATCAACCAACAACACAGAGCAATAATGCTAATGGCTAAGTTAACACCAGCTAATCCAGGACCTGCATTCCCACCGCTACTACCTTTACTACGTTTACCACCTATAAACATACTAAATTTAGCTGAAAGCTTGCGTATAACTTCGTCTAGATCTGGTGGCCCCTGATCGCGGTTACCTCCGCTCCATGGATCACGCTTACTACCTCCTGGTTCATTCCATACCATGTTGTACCCCAAGATCGTCTTTGTTTTGAACATAACTAGTTATACACAAATCAATAAGATTAAAAAATTTCACAACACTAACTTTTAAACCTGCAAAATTGCATTGCAAAGATAGATTTCATCCATTCCACACGCAGACCGTAATAGCGTTTGAGAAAATTCAGGTTGTCATGCGAAGTTTTTATCTCAATCAACCAATCACCAGTTACATCATCTTGTTCACTTATCACAGCACCTAAATCGAATAGCCGCGCTCGCAACCGTGCAGCCTCTGGTGGTAAACACAACCAGCAATGTACGGTATTATCACCCAGTAACCATTCAGATAATGCCGCTATCAGCAACTCGATTCCAGCTCCAGAGATAGACGATAACCACACTGCCCGTACTTTACCTGTAGCATCACGCTCCAGATGCGGTAGATCACCAGTCAAATCAATTTTGTTGAATACCTGAAAACTTGGGACATTAGCAGCACCTATATCTTCCAACACAGACTCAACTTGGGTGATAATGCCAGTTCGATCTGGATGGTTAGCATCTATCATATGCAATAGCAGTCCAGCTTCACATGTCTCACGTAGAGTTGCGCGAAACGCAGCTACCAGTTCATGCGGCAAATCACTAATAAACCCAACGGTATCAGCCAGAACAATCCGCCCTGCACCAGGTATATTAAAACGCCGCAGTGTTGGATCTAAGGTGGAAAATAGCTGGTTAGCCACATATACATTTGCTTTTGTCAGGACATTAAATAAAGTAGATTTACCGGCGTTTGTATATCCTACGACAGACACAGTTGGTAAATTAGCCTTACGGCGTGCATGTCTGCCCTGTTCTCGCTGATGATCAACACGTTCTAGCCTGGTCTTGATCTGCCGTATACGATCAGATATTAACCTACGATCAGTTTCAAGTTGGGTTTCACCAGGCCCACGTAGCCCGATACCACCACGCTGCCGCTCCAAGTGAGTCCAGCCACGTACCAGACGGTTAGAAAGGTGGCTCAATTGTGCAAGTTCAACTTGCAGTTTCCCTTCAAAGCTACGGGCCAATCGCGCAAAAATATCTAGAACCAGAGCTGTACGGTCTAATACTCGGCATTGCAGAAGGATTTCAAGGTTACGCTCCTGTCGAGGAGCTAGGGTATGGTTAAAAATAACTATATCAGCTGCACTCTGAAGTACCGCTTCTCGAATCTCATCAGCCTTACCAAGGCCTACGAACAACCGCGGATCAGGAGATTTCCGCCGCCCTGTAATCAGGGTCACGCACTCCGCACCTGCTGATAACACCAATTCTCTGAATTCACTGTAACCTTGTTCATCTTCTTCTTCCATACCGCTCAATAGCAAATATACCAGAACGGCACGCTCGACACTGTGCAGACACTCAACCAAATCGCACCCCGTAATTCTGAATTAATTGCTCAGGAAAGAGCTTTATCAACTTTGATACCTTCATCTTCTTCTATTACCAAGTTCAACTGTACGTTGCTCATAGGAACGACCGTAGAAATGGCGTGTTTGTAGATCATCTGGATTACACTGTTCTTGAGCAATACAACAAATTGATCGAAGGATTCAATCTGTCCCTGCAACTTTATTCCATTTACTAGATAAACCGAAACTGGGATATGTTCCTTACGTAATACATTCAAGAAAGGTTCCTGAAGTGAATGACCTTTTGCCATTTCTTAATTCTCCCTTATTGTTGGTTATAGTCCCACAAAGTCTGTCGAAAAAGAAGGACAGAATGCTTACTTCTCCTTGGAAAGAAATTAGTATCCCGCTGGAGTGGAATTACCATGCTACTATGGAGTACTACTCAGCGAGAGTAAAACATTGAGTGGATTGGTGCCTGTTACCAAACCCAAGCTGGGCATTTAGTTTACCATAAGCTACTAGCAGCCTCTGGTGAACCTATTACGCTACGCTGTAAAGCCGGTTCAATATCCTCTCCAGCAAATCTGGATCCGCGCTGTTAACCCATTCTACGCTAGAATCTGCACGCAGCCACATTAACTGTCGCTTGGCTAATTGGCAGGTTGCTAGTATTCCCCGTTCCACCATTGATGAAAAGTCTAGATTACCATCTAAGTAGCCCCAGACCTGGCGGTATCCAACTGCCCGCATTGATGGATTACTTAAATCTAGGTCGCCGCGTTCTCGTAACCGTTCTACTTCAGCAACCAACCCCATATCTAGCATCTTTAGAAACCGTTGTTCGATCTGCTTACGCATAATCTGGCGAGATGTTGGCGCTATGACAAATTTGATCATCCGAAACGGCAATAATTCATGTTTTGCACAAACCCAAAGCTCTGTGATCGAACGGCCCATGATATCGTATACTTCGAGTGCTCGCTGAACACGTTGTTGATCATGAGGATGTATACACAATGCCGCTGCTGGATCTACCTGAGACAAACGAGCATGCATAGCTATGCTTCCGCATTCCTTTAACTCAGCTGCCAATCTGGCACGCACTATCTGATCAGAAGGTGGTAATTCTGCTGCTAATCCACGCTCTAAGACCCGGAAATAAAGCATGGTGCCACCAACCAGCAAGGGAATATGGCCAACCGCATGGATACTTGCGATTTCTCGAAGGGCATCATTGCGAAATCGCCCAGCTGAGTAAATCTCTGTTGGATCTATAATATCCACAAGTCGATGCGGAGCAACTTTCAGAATCTCTAAACTCGGTTTTGCAGTGCCAATATCCATCTCACGGTAAATAAGCGTTGAATCAACGCTGACGATTTCAACTGGAAACCGCTGAAGGACCATGTCCACTGCTAACGCAGTCTTGCCAGACGCAGTAGGTCCCATCAAACAAAGTACCAGTGGCCTTGTATCTCGGTTTGACTGGGTGGTTGTCGAAAATACCACTGGTCACCGCCCTCGCAGAAATAGCCTATCTAATTCATTCAGGTTCAGTTGCACCCAAGTTGGGCGGCCATGATTACATTGACTACCATTATCAGTATGCTCTATAGATCGTAATAAAGCATTCATCTCTGGATGATTAAGCGATCTATTAGCGCGCACAGCGCCATGACATGCTAATATGGACAGAGTATCCAATATGGCTGCTGTGGAACAGGCAGTTTTCTCTTGGAATGCTAAATCAGCTAGCATATCTCGTACTAAGCCTACGATATCGGAACCTACTAGAAAAGCTGGTATCTGGCGAACAATTAAAGTTTCCGGACCTATTGTTTCGATCGACAACCCAGCTTGTTCAAATAGAGAACTGTTTTCTTCTACCAATCGCTGTTCTGATGCTCTAACTATAATGGTCACTGGCATAAGCAGAGATTGTTTTTGGAGATCACCAGCGGCGGCTAACTCTACTTTCAAGCGTTCATAAATAATACGCTCGTGGGCAGCATGTGCATCTACTACAACTAGTCCTTTGATGTTCTCTGCCAATATATAGCATCCATGTAACTGTCCTAGTGCATAACCCAAGGGAGGGCATTCCGATGATACTACACTTCTTGAGATAGATTCTGCTGATAAGTCGTGCTGTATTGGGGTGTAGCTCTTAATCTGCTCCTTCAAAAACAACGGCAATAGATACTGACTTGTAGGAAAGCGGCTCGGTTTTAGGTGATTGTCAGATTCGGAAGTCAGATGTGTTTCTCCGGGGCGAACTTCAGCGAGGGCGGTTTGAACTATCCGACGAATAGTTTCATGAATCAACGCTGGTTCTCGAAAGCGCACCTCGTTTTTAGTAGGATGGGCATTGACATCAACCATTGCCGGATCGATTGTCAGGGCTAGTACTAAAGCCGGACAGCGCTGTTGATAAAGTAGGCCCTTATAAGCCTGACGCACAGCATGTGCAATTGTTTGATCACATACTGGTCGCTTATTGACGAAAAAATATTGTAAATTCGGTTGCACCCTGGCTATCGAGGGAAACCCAAGCCAACCAGACACAAACAATCCTGCTTCTTCCTTTTCGATGTATACGCTGGCGGATGCAAACTCCTGCCCACATAGTTCTTTAACTCTCCTATTTATAGCTTTCTGGTCTGTAGAAGGCTCTAAATTTAGAATCACCTGACGGTTATGCCACAAGCTGAAACCAACTTCTGACCAACCAAGTGCCAGCCGGTGGATACTTTCCTCTATATGGCGAAATTCTATGCGCTCGCTGCGAAGAAATTTGCGACGAGCAGGTATATTAAAGAACAAATTCCGCACCTCAACTGTTGTACCAACCTGATGTGCAGCCGGAGTTAGCTCTCCAATTAAATTACCGCCATCACTCGCAATCCTCCAGCCATCTGTACGATCTGGTGGCCTAGAAACCAGAGCCAGACGTGCCACAGCCGCGATGCTTGGCAATGCCTCACCGCGGAATCCAAGGCTTGCAACTTTATTCAGGTCATCGAAACTAACAATCTTGCTAGTAGCGTGGCTAACCAATGCGAGACATACATCTTTAGGATGGATACCAATACCATCATCCCGAACTCTAATAAGAGCAATTCCACCTTGCTCTATCTCAATGCAAATGGTGGTTGCCCCTGCATCAAGGCTGTTTTCTAGCAATTCCTTAACGATAGAAGCTGGTCTTTCAACAACCTCACCAGCTGCAATCTGACTTACCAATTGTGCGGGTAACCGCCGGATGCGTTTGTTCAATTTAGGCATTACGTTTGCGTGAAAAGTAGTACCACGCCCTACCAGGCAATGTTTTGTTCCATTGACTACGCGTACTACTTGCTATTTTAAGGTTCTCTGTAAAGTTTCCAAAACCTGACGAGCACCAGCAGAAATATCAGGGTTATCCCCACTATTGCGTACTACCACTATAGTATGATCATTCTGATCTGATAACCGTACCCAGTAGCGTTGTTGTACGCCAGGCTGATCTTCGATTTCTCTCGACCAGAAGAAGAGATTAGCAAGCCAGCTATCATCACGTCTATGTTTCTTATTTTTCTTCTCTAAATCACGATATTCGACTATATATAGACCATGGGTACGATCTTGATCTTTGATAGAATAGTCGTTTCTGTCAAGAGCCATCCCAACCAGCTGCCAGGCGTTGGAATATCCTTCATTGATAATCAGTTGACTCTCACCATCCTGTTCGATAAGCCTAGCCAGTTTACCCATTACTGCTGCAGAAGTAATAGCTATTTGGGGACCAGCATGTTTCTCTGAGTCGCCTAAATAGAGCATCAAGCGGTTGAGCATCTCGGTTTCAAGTTCTGAATCAGAAGGTCGCTGCTGCCAGATAAATGTGTCACTAGCACTGGCTAGATTACCTCCAACAACTACCTCTTCTATTCCTGAATGAGTGAGATATATTTCTGTGGAGTCACTATCAGCTGTTCTCCCTAACCGGATGCGAAAACGATCACGGACTGGTGACGAATACATCATATTCAAATGCTTCTTCAAAAAGGCACGTATGCTACCCTGGGGAGCATCTATTCGACTCTCAACCCAGTCTGTTTCCATGACCCCGATATTAGGTTCTTCACGCTTTAAAGAGAAACCATTACTGGTCCAAAATTCCCTAATCCTAGGCCATAGGAAATTTGGCGGTGCTTTAACCAACAACCAGTAATGTGTACCGGTATGGTTGAGTGTAACTCCTTGTTTCTGTGGGAGTACAGTGTTAGAAACCCTTTCATTATGCGGCTGCAATTTGCCATCACTGCTAGAGTGTGTTCCAACTAGATCAGGTTCTGACACTGCTATATTACTAGTAGTAGACTTAATCAGGTCTGGTGGAATTTCCAAAACTTGTGGTGTAGCACTCTGCCGGTAATCTGGCCTACGATCTAGCAGTAATGTGTTAAGATTACCTGAGCAGGCAGCCAATGTACCTAGGGCCACCGGAATTAATATGTGCCTATACCAACAAGAAATAGTCATAATGTTATTAGAGAACTCCAGCGTATCCCATGGCTACACGAACTACTGGATGTAATGACTCCGACAACATCGTTAGAGGTAAACGAATGCCTATGGGAATCATGCCCAACTGGTTTAATGCCCATTTTACTGGTGTAGGATTGGGTTCGAGGAATAGAGCTTTGTGTAGTTCAGAAAGTTTTTTATCTAAAAATTCAGCTTGAGTGCGATCCCCGGATAATGCAGCGACGCTCATCAGGTGCATGGTATGGGGGGCAATATTTGCAGTTACTGAAATTACACCTCTAGCACCACACAGCATTGCTTCTGCAGCAGTGCCATCATCGCCGCTAAAAACAGCCAGGCGATCGCTGCAGATACGCACTAGCTGCTTAATGCGCTCTAAAGTACTGGCTTCCTTGATACCGATTATGTTAGGAATATCAGCCAACCTATCTACTGTTTCAGGTTGTAAATCACAAGAGGTACGTCCAGGCACATTATAGAGAATTTGTGGTAACGACACACTGTCCGCAATCGTCTTAAAATGGCGGTACAGACCTTCTTGAGTTGGTTTACTGTAATAGGGAGTAACCAGCAAGCAGGCGTCAGCCCCAACCTCCATAGAGCGCTGTGTCAGACGCAGTGCCTCTCTAGTTGAGCTTGCACCTGTACCAGCTATGACCGGAATCCGTTTCTTTACCCTATCGACAATCCACTTTACAACCTGAATATGCTCGTCAAAATCCAGAGTAGTTGACTCTCCAGTCGTGCCAACGGCTACTATAGCATCTGTATCTTTTTCAATATGAAAATCAACTAAACGAGATAGCGCATCGAAGTCCAAAGCACCATTATCTCGCATCGGCGTGACGATAGCAACCATACTACCATGCAACATGGTCTTGATCTCTATAATTTAGGGTTAATCAATTTTATGCAGGGTCTCGAATAACATTCAAGCTTGCCAAGCATTTGCGTTATGAAGCTATATCCTTGGAAAATATTAATTCAGCATAGAATTTTTGAATCACACTCAACCCAAGTCTGGGCAACAGATCACAGCTTATAATGATTTAGGAGGTGATATTGGCATATTTAGGTTACCAAATATTTTATAATACTCATAGAGTATAAGTATAGCCAACTTATGGCGTATGGCATCTAGCATAGCTAGGCTGACCTGCCGTATTTGTTGAATCTGATAAAGGTCCAGTACAACCACTAGATAGGATAATATCTATTGATTTGTGACTGCTAAAACCTATATAAGTAACAAGGTTAGTCTTTTTAATCTATATCTAGTATGGGTAATGATGCTAGTATAGGCAGCGGCTTCGGCCAAGCTTTAAATATCGATTTAATTACGGTTGCTAAAGGAATAGCGAAAAAAACTCCCCAAAATCCCCACAACCCCCCGAAAACTAGTACAGCAACAATGATTACGATAGGATGTAAATCAACAACTTCGGAAAAAAGAAGCGGTACTAAAACATTACCATCCACACCTTGTACTATTAGGTATATGCACATTAACCATAAGAACTCAGAGCTCCACCCCCATTGGAAAAATGCTACTAATGCTACTGGTACTGTTACTAATGCGAAGCCGATATATGGCACAATTACAGATAGACCTACCATTAAGGCAAGCAAAATGGAGTATTGTAGCCCTATATAGGCAAAAGCTATGTAAGTTGATATCCAGACGACCATTATCTCCATAAACTTTCCATGCACATATTTTCCCATTTGTTGGTCCACCTCACGCCATACCTTTTGAGCTAAGGTATGATCTTGAGGTAGTGAGCTGTGTAGCCAACACAAAATCAAATCCTTATCCTTAAGGAAAAAAAAGACTAGTAGAGGTACAAGCACTAGGTAAATAATTATTGTGATTACGCCCATGCCTGCTGCAAGCGACCAGCTCAGAACATTTTGACCCAAAGTGGCTATTTCAGCTCTCAGTGAGGTAATGATGTCCAATACCTGTGGCTCAGAAACAAACTCTGGATACAAAGCTGGCAAGCTAAGTAGCAAATTTTGTCCCCTTATGATCATATTTGGAAATTGTTGGATCAGTTGGCTCAACTGCCGTGATGCTAAAGGTAACAAACCAAACAACAGTAGCAATACGAATGCAAGAAAAAATACAAAAACCACAATAGTCCATAGTAGCCGAGGTAACCTCAAAGACCTTTGTAGGAATTGGATAACACCATCCAATAGATAGGCAATAACCAGACTCGCAAGCACCGGAGCCAGATCGCGTCCCATGAATAAGATAACACTAGCGACAATTGCCAACATGACTGTCAAGATTACTGCTTGAGGATCATTAAAAAATCGAAGGAACCAATCGCTGATAATCTTCATGCTACTCCTTGGTTAGCCACCTAGTTATGCTAATCTGAATGTTAAATAATGGATTTATCCTAAATGATTTTAGTGGAAATAAGGCCCAAGGAATATCCGCAATGCTACCTGAGACATGCCAAAGTGTTAACATACTGTGTATATAGTTTTTAGGATTATTTAATTAATACATTTTATTACAGTAATTGTGATTCAATCGACTGGCCCCAGTTGGGCACACAACAGCTGTACAGGCTAACATAAAGTGTCTCAGATAACCATTTGCAATCAACAGTACACATCTCAATATCATTTTCCTGTACAAATTCTATTTTTTAAAATTTAGAATGGAAATTGCTGTCGTATCTACGACTATCACGCGTTTTAAAAATTTTTTATTCTTCTTATTATATCAAACAGAAAAAGTACCTGATGAATCTCTATGTTTAACCTTTATTACCGTCTTAATTTAAGGGGTTACTGTTGTTACTTTATATTGTGTTAATAACTTATTAAGAGAGTTCTTCTTACTAAAACCCAATTCTCACAAATTTAATTTTGCACAAGTACTTACCACCCCAGACTTTCTGAAATAAAGCTTTAAAAAACTTTAAGCAAGAGATTAAATAAAAGCATGAACAGACTTGACGCAAATCTTGTGAATTGTGACAATGAAGCTCAGGTAAAAAGTTTTTAATCTGGCCAGGTAGCTCAGTTGGTAGAGCAGCGGACTGAAAATCCGCGTGTCGACGGTTCGATTCCGTCCCTGGCCACCAGTTGCAAGAAAGATCTTAAATAGCGAGCTCTAGCTTATTCAAGATAGAAGACGAGAAAACGTTATCTCCATAATTTTGGCATCTGACCGCTCAGGATAACTGAACAGGCGATGGACATACCCTTTGTCGGATTTAGTATATACTTGTGGCTTTGCATGGGAATGCTAGATGTTTGCACAATATCATGAACCCAATTGAGGAGATCAGTTTCGCAACCAGAGCCGGCTGGTATTGGATGTTGCGACTGACAACTGTGAGAGCCAACAGGGCAAGCCAGCCGTACATGAAAGTGTGAATCGTGCCCCCACCATGGTCGTATTTTTCCTAGCCAGCTAGGATCTGTTTCACTATTGCATAGTACGTATTTAATAATGGCATTCACGAAAATGCGGTCAACATCCGGCGACAGTACTGCCTTTTTCAAAATATCCCGGTAGAGTTTCGACCAATTAGAGGAATTTAGGGTTCCCTCATTAGCATTAATCATAGATGGTGCATTAAGATGTTCTATCTCATTGTTAGATAAGATCTGGGTTATTGGTGGTTGAAAGAACCATATATCAGCATCTAGTCCAGTTTGATGGCTTTGATGCCCACTGGGCATCGGACCGCCGTATGGTTGGCCTAAATCACCGATCAGTAATCGATGGTCTGTTGTAGCTACATACCGGCTCAGTTGCTCTAAGAAGCGTATTAGGGTTGGGTGACCGTAATGACGGTTGCGGCTTGGATACATAGCCTGATACCCATCGCCTATCAGCCGAAGTTCCATCGCACCTAAAATACAGCCAGCAGTTGATGAGCCAATCACTTCTGGTGACCACAACAACGGATAGGTAACATCACTGTATCTGTTGCCAGCACTAAGAGGTATCGCGTTTGATAATAGAACAGTGGCTAGTAATAGTGAGATAATGGGCATATTTGTAAAACCAATATGCGAAATTATGCTACAATCTCGACCGGTTATAATATTGCTGCCTGTGTCCATTAAATAAACCGCTCCCGATGCGAGCTCAACAGAAACAACTTACCGTTTACCGTTAACTGCCAGTCCACGAATGCTAAAATGTGAAATATATATAATTTAAGAGTAAGTTCAAAGAAATAATCACTAAGAGTTTACGCATTCCGATACAGTTGCACTGTATCAAGTCTACTAACCGAATTACAGAGAATATTAGAACAAGGGGTAATATGTCTCGTATTCTGATCGCTGGTTGCGGTTACTTAGGCACCGCACTAGGCAGTAGCTTAAATGCAGCGGGTCACGAAGTATGGGGGCTTAAACGCCAGCCGCTAGATCTGCCACCTACAATCAGATCATTTGCTGCTGACCTCACTGATCCTAGCACATTAACTAAATTACCACAGCCTCTGGATTATGTAATCTACAGTGCGGCAGCTACTAGCTTCAGTGAAGCTGACTATCAATCAGCCTACTATATCGGAGTGTATAACATTCTTAGCTCGTTGCAAAAATTGAGTCAGCAACCACAGCGGTTTTTATTTGTTTCTAGCACATCTGTTTACAATCAACATCAGGGCGAATGGGTAGATGAAGACACATCAACCCAATCTGATAGCTTCAGTGGACTCTGTATCAGAAAAGGAGAAGAACTGGTATTAAATAGCCCACTGCCAGCAGTTGTAGTAAGATTTGGTGGCATCTATGGACCCGGCCGCTCCAGATTAATCGACAGCATACGTAACGGCGGTGCCACTCGTACCCCAGGCGGAATTCCTTTATATACTAACCGGATTCATAGAGATGACTGCACTAGGGTGCTAGAACACTTAATCTACCTGCCAATTTCAAATCTGAAAAGTATATACATTGCTGTGGATAACGAGCCAGCACCCTTAAACGAGGTTCTACTCTGGATAGCCAGCCAACTTGGTGTGTCAGAGCCATCTGTAGCCCTACAATCTCAACTAAAACCAGTTGCCAATAGTAATGCCTGGCGTCCCCGTGCCAACAAACGCTGTCTTAATACCAGATTAAGGGATAGTGGCTTTCAGTTCCTTTACCCCAGCTACCGTGAAGGGTACTCAGCTCTGCTATCAGCAACTGATCTAATATAGATGTGCGATAGGCCATTTCCTGCTGCTGCTAGCTGGTCTCTAGGCTGGCCATTAGCAATAGGTACCTCCTGCGACTGCTTCTGTAGGAACGTGACCAATACCAGAACCATCCACTAGAAAACCGGCAACCGGTAGCGCTAAATTTATTCATCCCCTCAGATTTTAGATGAACCGTTGGATAAAAAACTATATATCCTATATATTACTCAGGATACTCTAGATTCTTCGTAACTTGTTTGAATTTCATCAACTGGCCTGATACATCTACTCAAGATTACTATGATAGCTTCTTCCTGGCTTTCTATAATACGTGCTAGTTCCCAGAAATACTCAAGCAAATTGATAAATAAAACTGATAATTCCTCAGCATCAAAACAGTAGGCATTGAAAACATATTTAATATGAATCAGCGATTAACTCTCTTGAAGGCGATAAATGTAAAATTCTACCATGCCCCATTACTGTATCAGCATAAATATAAATTAGTGTTAAAATCTCTACGTGTAAAACCTAACTAATCTCATGCACAAAATAATGATAATCTGGCTGATCTAGCAGTATTGATGCCGTTCGGCAGAAAGGACTGCTTGTTCGGTCCGGTGATTTTAATGCAATTATAGCCATAGGTGAGTCATATACTATACTACCTACTATACCGTTTAAACTTGTAAAAAAGCTGCAATGGCCTAATCTAATAACCTAATACTGAACCTTTCCCTATATCTTAAATGATACCAGATAGATAACAATTAGAGAGGCTCTCAATGATCCGACTCCTGCCATTGAAATTTATAGTCTTTGCTGTCATTATTACCTTAGCTAGCCCTGTTCTAGCCGGGAATGGTAGTAACGACCCAGTCGCCGCCGGCAAAGCTAATTTCGAGACTTGCGCTGGATGCCACGCTATTCCTGATTATACACATGCCTATCCTACTTATCATGTACCGCGCTTGGGAGGACAACACCCTGATTATGTAGTGACTGCTCTAAAAGCTTATAAAAACGGAGAGCGCTTGAACCAAACAATGCAAGCAAATGTAGCTCATTTGAGCGAACAAGATATGCAGAACATTTCTGCTTACCTGGACAGTTTTAGACTTGTTTGGAAAGAACAAACGAATAACATTCGGGGTAACATCGATTCAGGCAGGAGGAAAAGCGCATCTTGTGCAGCTTGTCACGGACCAGATGGTAACAGTAGCATTGCTCTATACCCACGGCTGGCTGGCCAATATGAAGACTATTTATATCAATCTTTGCAAGACTATAAAACTGGGAAACGTAACAATCCAATTATGAGAGGAATGTCAACACCCCTCTCTGATCAAGATATTTCTGATTTAGCAGCTTATTTTGCCAGCCAACCTATGGGATTAGTTGTGGTTCAACACTACTGAAGCAAGAAAATCATCCTCAGCGTCGTTTAATGTGTCCTGGCTCGCTCACTAACTGCTAGAATGCTCAATCGCCGCTGAGCTAGCTGATATCAATCTCGCGAAGTTTTCTTATTAATTACTCTGTTTGAAACATCTCAATGCCTTACTCAAGAAACTGCCCTGCTTTGTTAATCTCCTCACCGGGCTCTTGCCAAGGTAAAACTACTATCACCGCTGGGCTCTCTCGTTACCACCGTAACCGGGGTCGCAAGGTTATGGTGTTCAAGGCTGGTCCTGATTTTCTTGATCCGATGATTCTGGCACAGGCATCCAGTCAATTAGTTTATCAATTGGATTTATGGATGGTTGGGGAAGATAATTGTAGGGCTTTACTTTATAAAGCAGCTCAAGAAGCTGACCTAATCCTGATTGAAGGTGTAATGGGATTGTTTGATGGTACACCGTCTAGTGCTGACCTAGCTACTGTATTAAATATACCAGTACTGGTATCGATAAACGCACGTGCTATGGCACAGACTTTCGGCGCTTTGGCATACGGGCTAGCGAAATACCGTCCCAGTTTCCCTTTCGCTGGTGTTATAGCTAATGGAGTTGCTGGTCCAGCCCATGCCGCTCTTCTAGCCGAGAGTATACCACAAGGATTACACTATTTCGGTTGGCTGCCGCGCTCAGATACAATAACCCTGCCTGATCGCTATTTAGGCTTAGTACAAGCAGCTGAGATCCATGATCTAGAAGCTCGCTTAGAAACTATTGCTGAACTTATCGCTCATACTGAACTAGCTGAATTACCGTATCCTATGACTTTCCCAACTGCCACCATTGAACCACCTATGCCATTGCTAAATGGTGTACGTATCGGCATTGCGCGTAATATGGCTTTCTCATTTCTATATCCTGCTAATCTAGATACCTTACGGGCGTTAGGAGCAGAACTGGTGTTTTTTTCACCGCTAGGAGATTCAAAATTACCTGCAGTAGACAGTGTCTACCTACCTGGTGGTTATCCAGAGTTACATCTGGATGCTTTGTCAGCAAATGTTTCAATGCAAAGATCATTACAGCAACACCATAAAGCTGAAAAACCGATATATGCTGAGTGCGGTGGATTACTTTACACTCTAGAATCAATAACTAGCAAGTATGGCCACCGCGCACAGATGTTAGGTTTATTGCCTGGGCACGCAGAGTTACAATCAGAGCTAGTAGGATTAGGAATGCAGGTGGTGTCGTTGCCGGAAGGTGAATTACGTGGTCATACCTTTCATTATTCAAAGTTGGTAACAACTCTGCGACCGCTAGTATACGGTCGCCGACAGTGTGACGGAAGCCCAGGGGAAGCAGTTTACCGGGTTAATCGGTTAACAGCTTCATATCTGCATCTATACTTTGCGAGCAACCCCAAGGCAGCAGCGCAGCTATTTCTACCTTAGAAAATAGTGTTTTCTATCAAACTTCTAAGAATGGTGATATAGCTTCTGCAGCTTTCCGGCTGGCATCACACCTTAGCTGAGCATGCAATGCTTTAAATTCATCTGTTAAGCTGCGTCTAGCGTTGATATCATCCAGCCAGTGTAATAGAGCTTTTCCTAGATCTACAATTCTTACCTTTCCCTGAAAAAATTCAGGCACTAACTCTTTTCCAGATAACAGGTTAGGTAAGGAGAAATTGGAGATAGAAACCAAGCGCTTGGCGAGAAAAGCTGTTACCGGTGCAACCTGATAAGCTACTACCATAGGTCGTTTTAATAGCATAGCTTCTAAAGTAGCAGTTCCAGAAGCTAGCAACACTACATCGGCTGCAGCCATTACCTCACGCGCTTGCCCTTGCAAAACTGTAAGTGGCAATCTCGGTACCAGTTCTGCTTGCAATTCAGTCAACATCTTATAAATTTGAGGTGTCGCAGCAGGCATCATAAATCTCAAATTAGAACGCTGGTCTGACAACCACTGTGCCGTTTCTAGAAATATTCCACCCATTCTATTAACCTCACTCATACGACTGCCCGGCAGCAAAGCAATAACTTTAGTATCATAATTTATAGAGCATACAGCCGAAAACAGACTCCTAGCAGCCTGTATATCGCTGTGCAATGGAATAAGATCAGCTAGTGGGTGACCAACATGACATACAGGTATTCTATGATTCTGATAAAAAGCTACCTCGAAAGGGAACAATGCTAAAACCAGATCTACGGCTCTGGAGATTTTACCAACTCGCCAAGGACGCCATGCCCACACTGATGGGCCAGCATAATGGATAGTGTGAATACCACGTACACGAAGCTTCTCTTCCAAACCTAAGTTGAAATCCGGTGCATCAATACCTATGAACACCTGAGGGGGATCTATAAGTAAATGGGTATATAGCTGTCGCCGAATATTTAATAATTCTGGAATATGATACATTACCTCTACGAAACCCATAACTGCCAATCGTTCCAATGGCGCAAATGTTT
Source organism: uncultured Candidatus Competibacteraceae bacterium (assembly GCA_903882995.1). GTDB lineage: Bacteria > Pseudomonadota > Gammaproteobacteria > Competibacterales > Competibacteraceae > Competibacter_A. The sequence goes on along the minus strand of CAIRZE010000059.1, from coordinate 9,376 downwards.
GGAGTCCCTCCATAACCATACTTGGTCCGCCAATACCACTAAACCGGGTCTGAGGATAACGCTCCTTTAGCGCCATGATCAAGCGACTACCAAGAAAATCTCCTGAAAGATCACCAGCTACAAGGGCAATATGCATAAAATTATAGTCTAGCGAACGATACCATTACGGGATGGTGCTGCTAAAAAATCTACTAGTGCTGTCAATACTGGCCATTCTACTGCCATTATACGGACCTTCTCTAGCGCCTTTTCCAGTCGCAAATTCTCCCGGTAAATCACCTTATACGCACGTCTGACAGCCTGGATTTCCTCTTCAGAAAACTGGCGGCGGCGTAATCCCTCTGCGTTGATACCGTGGGGTTCAGCACGATAACCAGCGACAGTCACATATGGTGGTACATCCCTGTGTACGCCACAGGCAAACCCACAAAAGCTATGTATCCCCAATCGAGTAAATTGATACACTAGGGCAAAACCTCCAAGAACAACATCATCTTCAACATGCACATGCCCCGCCAGAGATGCACCATTAGCGAAAATCGTCCGATTTCCAACTACACAGTCATGAGCTATATGGACATAAGCCATAATCCAATTATCGTTGCCCAGACACGTTAACCCTGCATCCTGCACCGTACCGCGATTAATAGTTACAAATTCGCGGATGGTGTTGCGGTCTCCGATTTCCAGGCGTGTCGGTTCGCAACCATACTTCTTATCTTGCGGCATCTCACCCAAAGAAGCAAACTGAAAAACCCGATTATCCCTGCCTATGCGAGTCGGCCCCTGAATCACAACATGAGGACCAATCCAAGTCCCAGAATCGATTTCTACCTCTGGACCAATCACTGAAAATGGACCTACTGTTACATCTGCCGATAGTCTGGCCGAAGGATCAACTACGGCACGCAGATCAATCACAGCTCAATTTCCCGTTTGGCACATACCAGATTAGCTGACGCTGCCAGTTGGCCATTAACTTTAGCTTCACACATGAATTTTCCGACACCACTCTTGATACGATCCAGTCTAACTTCTAATATCAGCTGATCGCCTGGTTCAACAGGACGTTTGAATCGAGCGTTATTCACACCAACTAGATAATACATTGAATGGTGATCTAGTCGTTCACCTTCACTTTTGAGCACTAAAACACCTGTAGCTTGCGCTAGTGCTTCTACAATCAAAACCCCAGGCATGATCGGACGCTGTGGGAAATGACCCATAAAGAATGGTTCATTGAAACTCACATTCTTGAGTCCCGTCAGTGCATGTCCCGGATCAAGAGCTAACACTCGATCGATTAACAAAAATGGATAACGGTGGGGTAGATATTCCAATATTTCCTTGATTTCCATCGTTTCCAAAGTATAATCCCCTTTCAAATGGAGCTGTCTTGTTTGATTTTTTCTTTCTAGTATCGCCAGCCGTCTAAACATCTCATCAAGTCGGCGCAGGCGAGCGCTGATTTTATTCCAGATTCGGTTTGGTTCCACAGCTAAGCCAGAAGAATAAGCGCCAGGCTCATTAATGGATTTAGTTACTAACGACATACCAGTGATTTGAACATGATCTGTTATATTTAGATGACCAGCGATCCCAACCCCACCCCCTAACATACAATGACGACCGATGCGAGAGCTGCCAGCTATGCCAACGCATCCGGCTATAGCACTATGAGCACCAATCCGAACGTTGTGGGCAACCTGAATCTGATTATCCAGCTTTACCCCTTTCTCAACTACCGTATCATCTAGAGCGCCACGATCAATGGTGGTATTAGCACCAATTTCAACATCATCACCAATCAGGACACTGCCGAGCTGTGGTATCTTGAGCCAACGCTCGTTATCATCGAGGGCTAAGCCAAAACCGTCACTACCAATTACTGCTCCAGGATGAACCAACACACGCTGGCCGAGCCGAACTCGATGGCAGATCGTGACTTGAGCAACCAATCTAGTATCTGCACCTATCTCAGATTGCTCACCAATAATACAGTTTGGCCCTATATATACTCCTGATCTGACGACTACATCATCTTCTATCGTACAATGTGGACCGACCCAAACATCGTCAGCAACTTGAGCACTAGGGCTGATCCAAGCAGTTGGATGAATACCAGGCATAATTACAGCGATGGTTTCGAACAAAGCTGCTGCACGAGCGTAAGCAACTTGTGGGTTATCTACTATAAGTGCCGGTGCTGGGCAATCAATAGCATCCCTAGCTGACAAAATAACAGCGGATGCTTTAGTATCTGCCAAGAACTGACGATAACGAGCATTGGTTAAGAAACTGATTTGCCCTGATGAAGCTCGATTTAATGGTGCTATTCCGGTGATTATCGCGGCAGCATCACACCTTTGAAGGCGCGCATAAGACACTGCCGCGACATCACCAAGCGTGATCATGATCGTCTTTACTTAGACGTCAAACTCTTAAGTACCTTTTCAGTAACATCTACCTGTGGGCCAGCATATAAGGCAGCACCGTCGTTGACGACTAGATCAAAGTTCTCTTCCTTAGCTAGTTTATTTATCACTTCTAAAACCTGTTTCTGGAATTTTCCTAATTCCTCATTACGGCGGATGTTGAAATCTTCCCTGAATTCATCGCTAGTTCGCTTTAATTCCCTAGCCTGGGCACGAATATCGCTTTCAAGATTCCGACGTTGGCTATCATTCATTACTACACCATCCTTAGACAATTTCTCTTCTTGCTTCCGTAGCGACTTTTGGGCTTCTACTAATGCCTTTTGTCTCGGTGCGAACTCTTGCTCCAATCGCTTGCTGGCAGCTTCTGCCTGCGGCGCATTTTGTAGGATTTTAGCAACGCTGACAAATCCGATCTTGACGTCAGCAGCATATGCCAAATAAACCGGCATCATGAAAGCTGACGCAATCAAGAGATTTTTTAAAATCTTCAATTTTTGATCCCTCCACAGGCAAGAAAATGCAACCGGATGAACTTATCTCAGGATCTACTCAGTTGGTAATCTAATGAAACTTAATTTATGAATTTAATACCCAAGTATTGATACGGATATGAGTAGATAATAACTTCTTAAATTAGAAATAAGTGGAAACTAAGGATTGTATCAATTAAATGGTAATCCAAAAGAGAACTGGAAATTTTCTTCTTTATCGCCAGGTTTTGCATTAAGCGGTAAAGCAATACTCAATACGATTGGTCCGAAAGGAGACATCCATAATCCAGAAACACCAACTGAATATCTTAATTGCTGCACATCCAAATCATCAACTGTCTGAAAGACATTACCAGTATCGAAAAATGTCGCAATTCGCACGTTTTCAGTATCTGTAATAAAAGGGACAGGGAGAATTGCTTGAGCACTGGCTACCATCTTGAAAGCACCGCCACTAGGGTCACCATTATCATAGCGTGGTCCTAAAGTGTTTGATTTGAACCCCCGCACCGACTTCAATCCCCCAGCGTAAAAGTTTTCGAAGAAAGGTAAACTATCAGCACTACCATACCCATCCCCATATCCGATTTCACCACTTATCGAACAGATTACCCACCTACTTAATCGTAAATAATTGACACCACGATAATTCAGTTTATAAAACTCTGTCTTACTTACTCCAGGTATGGCTGCTTCTACTGATACCTGAGACAAACCGCCACTGGTTGGAAAAATAACGCGGTCCCTGGTATCATGTGCCCAACTTGTATCCAGTTTGATTTGGTCGTACGAATCGCCATTCTGGTCAAGGTAGTCAAAAATTTTATATGGTGTCCCTTTAGTAGTATCGATCCAGATATGCTCATATCCAGGGCTCAGTCGTAGCGTATCGAACTCATTCAGAGGAAATCCAAGATTAAAATGGCTGCCAAAAGAGTTTTTGATATAGTTAGCAGTATTCAATTCTGAACTGTTGATATCCCTGTAATACAATTTGAACCCAAGGCTGACGCCATCCAATGTATAATATGGATTGTTAAATGAAAAACTATAGTTCTTACCAATATCACTATTATTAAACATTATCCCTAAAAGATTGCCAGTACCTAAGAAATTGTTCTGGAATAAGCTAACGTTCAATAGTAATCCAGATTCCTGACCGTATCCTAGACCTAACGTTACACTACCTGAAGAGCGTTCGACTACTGTGTAGTTAACATCCACCTGATCGTTAGTGCCAGGTACCGGTAAGAGTTCAACTTCAACTCTCTCTAGATAATCTAAACGTTGTAAGTGTTCTTTAGAACGATCAAGATCTTTGGTGGAAACCAAACTACCTTCCATCTGCCGTAGCTCGCGCCGTAGTACTTCGTCTTCGGTCTTAATATTACCTTGAATGTTGATACGCCTTACATAAACACGTTTTCCTAAATCGACAAGGAAAGTCAAGGCAACTTGCTTATTTTCGTCGTCCACTTTTGGCAATGCATTAATATCTGCAAACAAATAACCTTCTGCGCCTAAGAGATCTCTCATTTTCTTAGCAACTTCAGTCATCTTAGCACGGGAAAAGATTTCACCTGCTTCTATGGCAAGAAGCTTCCTTAATTCTCGCTCATGGAGTAAATCAAGTTTTCCAGACAACTGCACATCGTGAACAGTATATGGTGTACCTTCAATCATATTAACAGTGATGTAGACACCTCTCTTATCAGGCGTAATAGAGACATGAGTAGATTCGACCTTAAATTTTAGATAACCACGATCTAGATAAAAGGAGCGCAGACTCTCCAGATCGGCCTCTAGTTTTTGTTTAGAATATTGGTCATCTTTGGTAAAAAAAGAAAATATGCTAGTGGGTGATAGTTGCAAATGTTTCATCAGCTCCTTATCGCTGAACGCTTTGTTGCCAACTATATTTATTTGGGTAATTCTGGACACCTTTGATTCTAATATAGAGATAGTTATTGCAACCCGATTACGCTCCAGTTCTTGCAAATTACTTTTAACCTTTACCCCATATTTTCCCTGGCTGTAATATTTTTGCAGTAATTCCTGCTCTAACTTTTCCAGTAAGGCGCTGTCGAAAAATTGTCCCTCAGACAATCCAATGCTTGTCATAGTTTTTTTAATGTCATCAGTACTAACGTCTTTATTCCCAAATATTTTAATTTCAGAAATAGTTGGTCTCTCTACGACCACCACAACAAGTGAGTTCCTCCTGTGCTCCAATTTGACATCACTAAAGAAACCGGTCTTAAAAAGCGCATGGATGATTCCTGGATAATCCTTTTCCGTAATAGTCGAACCAACTTGAACAGGGATATAGCTAAGGACTGTACCTGCAGAGATGCTTTGCAAGCCCTCGACTTGAATATCATGAACGACTATTACTGTTGCTTGAACATCTAAGAAGAATACTGATAGCCCAACAGAAAACAGCAAGCATCGATACCATTTCATCATATGCAAGTAACCATTGTTCCACACGTCAGTGTCGGCCGACTCCCTAATCCTCTACTATCCAAGAAGACGGCTGAAATCATTAAAAATGGCCAGTCCTACCAACAATAGCAAAATAGAGATTCCAACTTGTTGCCCGAAATTCTGTACAGCTTCCGGTAATGGACTACCCTTAACCAGCTCGATCAAGTAATACAGGATGTAGCCACCATCAAAAACAGGAACTGGCAGCAAATTCAGCACTCCTAAACTGAGGCTTACTAGTGCAAGCATAGAAAGGAAGGCCACTGCACCAGCGTTTGCTGCCTGACCAGCAAATTGGGCAATAGCAATCGGTCCACTAATATTTTCCAAAGAAGCCTTCCCAGTCAATATTCGACCCAACATATGTATAGTCAATAAGGACATATCCCAGGTTTTTCTGACTGCTGCGCCTACCGCATATAGAGGATTATTATAACGTACCATGATCTGTAATCCATGAGCGTAATCTTGCGATTCAGCAACTGCTCCGATGAAGCCAACTTGCTTACCTTGTCTATCTCTTCTATAACTTGGTTTAATATCAATAAGCAGCTCAATGCCTTCGCGTTCAATATGAACATTCAAAGACCTATCCGGGCTTTGCAGCTCAACATTCCTACGCCAATGTTGCCAGTCCAGAATCGGTTCCCCATCAACAGATAAGATACGATCACCAGGTTGTAACCCAGCTCGTGCAGCTGCTTCTCCTGGAAGAACCTGCCCAATTACTGCCGGCAGGGTAGATTGTATAGGTACCAGCCCTAAGTCATCAAAAATAGTAGCGGCATTGGTAACTCTATTGTCAAGCACTAGAGTCCGTTTCCGTATCCCGGTATGTTCCTTTTTAAATCTAGCAAGATCGCTCTTGTAAAGAACATCATATTCCGGTAACACTTCGACCAATATTACTTTTTCTGCCGTCGCTAGATCCACGAGAGCCGTCATCATATCACTCAAGGTCGGAGTAGCCTTACCATCGACGGTAACTACCAAATCGCCATTCTGGAAACCGCATTCTGCCGCTATCGAACCTGGTCGTGGTTCACCTAAAATCGGCTTTATATCGGGAACTCCAATCATAAAAACAGAAGAGTATGCAAGTATTGCAAATAGGAGGTTAAATAATGGACCAGCTAGAACTATTGCAAGGCGTTTATATACCGATTTACTACTGAAGGTAAATTTTAGTTCTTCAGGCTGCACGGTGCCTTCACGTTCATCTAGCATCTTCACATATCCGCCAAATGGCAATATGGCGATCACATATTCTACGCCATCCCTGCTCTGCCTCTTCCAAATAGGCCAGCCAACCCCAATCGAAAATCTGAGTACCTTGACGCCCATATAGCGTGCTATACAGAAGTGGCCAAACTCATGAACGGTTATTAATACACCAAGTGTGAAGATAAAAGCCAATAATGAAATTAGTGAATCTATCATCATTTAGGAGCGACACAGTGGACACTGCACCCCATATTTTTTAACTTAAAGTTAATCCAAAATAAATGGCAGCTTATGCAAATATTTATATGCATTAATGTAACTCACGATCTTATAACACCTCCATCACATATAGAGGTGATCCATTCACTGGTGACCTGTCTGGCTTGAATATCATCTTCAAGAATGCAGGACAGGTGATCTGCTTTCTGCCGAACAACTCTCTCTAGAGTATAATTAACCGCAGCTGCGATATCAGTAAAACTAATCCTCCGTTCTAAAAAGGCTTGTACAGCTACCTCATTTGCCGCATTCAGAATTGCTGGTACAGTACCGCCAGCTTTCAATGCGGAAAATGCTAACTGTAAACATGGAAATCTTTTTAAATCTGGCTTTTGGAATTCCAGCTGCGCTATTCGAGTAAAATCCAAGAACGCTACACCAGATTCAAGACGTTGTGGCCAAGCAAGCGCGTGCGCAATTGGTATACGCATGTCGGGATTTCCAAGTTGGGCTAGCACTGAACCATCTTCATATTCCACCATTGAGTGGATAATACTCTGAGGATGTATAACAATCTCTATCTGTACAGGTTTAGCTGCAAATAGCCAATAGGCCTCAATCACCTCCAAACCCTTATTCATCATAGTAGCAGAATCGACAGAAATCTTGCGTCCCATAGTCCAGTTTGGATGGGAGCAGGCTTGTTCTGGTGTAACCCTCTGCAAACTATCAAGCGGCGTTAGGCGAAATGGTCCTCCGGACCCTGTTAGTATGATGCGGCGCACCCCTAACCTATTCAGTCCATTGGCTGGAAACCCTAGCGGTAAGCATTGAAAAATGGCATTATGCTCGCTATCTAACGGCAGGAGCTCTGTTCCTTGTTCTTTGACTATAGACATGAAAAGAGACCCAGCCATTACTAATACTTCCTTATTAGCTAATAAAACTCGCTTGCGGGCTCTAGCTGCAGCCAGAGTTGGTATTAATCCAGCAGCACCGACAATAGCAGCTATAACGTAGTCAGCATCTGGTAGCGTCGAGATACTCTCTAATCCAGATATACCTGATAGAACCTCAACTTGCCTACCAGCTAACCGTAGCCGATTATGCAACCGATCAGCAGCATCAGCATCAGCCATCACTGCTAAGACCGGCTCATATAATAAACACTGTTTAAACAACATATTGTCGTTTCTATTAGCAGCCAAGGCCACTATCCGAAATCGGTCAGTATTGTGTTGCAATACGTCAAGGGCACTCAACCCGATAGAACCAGTTGAACCAAGAATGGCAACACCGATACGCCTAGTCATCCACAAATTCCATACAATCCTATAAGAAATACAGGGGCAGCAGCAGTAAGGCTATCTAAACGGTCTAAGATACCGCCATGTCCTGGCAATAGTAAACTACTATCCTTATAACCTATTTGACGTTTAATCATACTTTCAAATAAATCACCCAATATTGAAAATGCCATTGTTCCCACACATACCATCACAAACCCTATACTAGGACCAGTCCAACCCAATGCTATCTCACCAGGAAAGGCCAACACTAAAGTTGCTACTGCGCCACCAATTGCACCTTCCCAAGTTTTACCAGGGCTAATGGTCTTGGCCATTTTATGCCTGCCCCAACGTCGACCAGCGAAAAAAGCACCAGTGTCAGCAGACCAAACTAGTAGTAGTAGAAAAAGAACATATCCCAGCCCAAACTCCATACGCAACACCACCAATGATACCCAAGTGGGTACCAGCACGAATAAACCAGCTGTAGCTATTATTGCCATCTGGTTACGATTAGTTGGCTGACTGGCATAACATAATATCCATAGTAATGCCAATAACCAGAATACGACTGTTGCAACTAACAGCTTATTAACAATGATAGAGTGTTCGTAAACAAGAGGCCAAAGTGTAAAAATTAGTACTAACACCACCAAGCTATATAGAAACCTGTCACGTTTATTTTCAAACCCAACCAGCCGTGCCCATTCCCAAGCACCAGCCAGAATAATCGCTAGCAACACTGTGCTAAAATTAGAAACCGAAAATTTGAATACCGCTAGAATCACTAAAATGGCTAATACAGAAGCTGTGAGGATGCGCTTCCTAAGCACGCTGCTCTACCTGTTGACATATTACCTGCTCACCAGTCAATCCGAATCGGCGCTGTCTACTGGCAAAGGCTGCGCAGGCTGCTTCCAAATCTACCACATCGAAATCTGGCCACAATCTGTCGGTGAAATATAATTCGGTATAAGCTAGCTGCCAGAGCAAAAAATTGCTGATTCTCAACTCTCCCGCAGTGCGAATGAATAAATCTGGTTCTGGTAAATCAGATAAACATGTAAAATTGTGTAAAGCTTTAGGAGTGATATCGCTAATCTGTAAATGCCCTGCCATAACCTCATCAACCATCCGCTGAGCAGCTTGGGTAATATCCCAACGCCCGCCGTAATTGGCTGCGATTACTAATGTCAGGCCAGTGTTCGTAGCTGTTCTGTGTTGGGTT
>CAIRZE010000058.1 GCA_903882995.1 uncultured Candidatus Competibacteraceae bacterium | reverse complement strand
GGTGCCGCCGTCCAGCGTGTAGGATTAGGAGAAACAGCAATCGGATTTAGCACTCTTAGTGATACATCTACATGGCTGATGTCACTTGCGATGCTGATCGGCAGATTGGAAGTTTTCCCACTTATAGTACTATGCCTACCGGATTTCTGGAAATAAGTGTTGAATTATATGAATAAACTGCGACAAGCCATAGAATATGGCAAACTTCTTAGTTCACTATTTATATAAGCTAGATGTGATAGTTGTAAACAAGGTACCATTATATGGGTCTCTAAAGACCTGTAGAGATCAGTGGCAAATTATTAATCAGCGTTCGCCGATTAAAACAGCATTGTATATGGTCGGGATGTTAATGCTCATTTTTAGCACCACTATGGTGCCCCCGATGGGCGTAGCATGGTGGTACGATGGTTACCAAGTCGTTTTGCCTTTTGCAGAAGCAATGGGGGTAATGATTTTTCTAGGTTCACTATGCTGGCTACCAGTTCACCGGCATAAAGTTGACCTACGCAATCGTGATGGTTTTGTGGTGGTAGCGTTTTGGTTTCTTCTGTCATTAATAGGTGCGTTACCTTTTATGCTATCTGATAATCCACATGTGAGACTAGTCGATGCGGTATTCGAGACTGTTTCTGGCCTAACTACAACCGGTGCTACAGTTCTATCTGGTCTCGATAAAATGCCAAAAGCTATTGTCTATTATCGGGCCCAACTCAATTTTCTTGGGGGTATGGGTATAATCGTATTAGCTGTGGCTCTATTGCCGATGCTAGGGGTTGGGGGTATGCAGTTGTATAAGGCAGAAACACCCGGACCGATGAAGGATGAAAAACTGACACCACGTATAACTGAAACTGCTAAAAACCTTTGGTACATATATGTAGGATTAAATGTAGTATGTACTCTATCTTTTTGGGCAGCTGGGATGAATTTGTTTGATGCTATATGTCATAGTTTTGCAACTCTAGCTTTAGGTGGCTACTCGACACACGACACCAGTATCGGTTATTTTCACAGTGCAGCCATCGAGTTAGTTGCAGGGATTTTTTCAATTATAGCAGCGGTGAATTTCGCACTGTTTTTTCTAGCGTGGCGTTCACGCAGCCTCAATGCTATTTTTCGAGATGCTGAATTTAGATTTTGCATGACGGTATTTGGTGGACTAATTGCTGTTTCCTGTGTCTATCTCTGTCTAAGTGGCAAATTTTCTTGGTGGGAATCTTTCTATCATGGTTTTTTTCAAACTGCTTCAGTGATCACTGACAACGGGCTGGGTACAATTGGCTATCCATCAGATTGGCCCATCTTTATACCTTTATTGCTACTATTAGGTAGTTTCTTTGGTGGATGTGTTGGTTCAACTTGCGGAGGCATTAAGGCAATCAGATTTCTGTTGTTATATAAGCAGAGCGTGCGAGAAGCACGGTTGCTGATCCGCCCGTCTGCGCAAATAGCGGTTAAGGTAGGTAATCATGCGATCCCAGATCGAGTGATGCAGGCAGTTTGGGGATTTTATTATCTATATATATTTAGTTACTGTTTCTTTTCTTTGGCATTGACTGCAACTGGAGTAGATTTGGTAACAGCATTCGGCTCTGTAGCAGGTTGTCTGAATAATATGGGTATAGGGTTAGGAGAGACAGCATCTGGGTTCGCACCTTTGAATGATACAGCAACATGGCTGCTATCATTATCGATGCTACTCGGACGCTTTGAAGTATTTCCACTATTATTGCTTTTTGTGCCAGATTTCTGGAAGTAAAGAAGACATGGGTAGTATAAAACACAATGGTTATAGCGGCGAGCGACCGCCTGCACGCTTCAATATGGCTCGATATTGTTTATCTAGATCAGCTATAGAGACTCCAGAAAAAGTTGCTTTAATTGTGGTATCTGATGTTGCTGCACCTGTTTATCTAGCTGAATACTGGACTTATGCACAGATGGATAAAGCAGTTCGACGCGTAGCAGCTGGATTGCTACTACTGGGTATAGAACCTGGAGCAAGGATTACCATCCGGATGGGCAATACTAGCGATTATGTTCTACTATTCTTTGGGGCAATTGCGGCTGGTTGCGTACCACTCCCATCTTCAACACAACTGACTAAGAGTGAAGTATATTTTCTAATATCAGATTCTGGTTCAAGTGTTATAGCGATGTCAGAGGATCTAGCCATTACACCACCTCCAAATGTGCTAGCGCTTGGTTATAACGATATCATGCTATTTAAAAATGGAGATGAAACAGTTGATTACGCCGATACGGACGCTTCTGATCCTGCCTTCCTTGTATATACCTCTGGTACTACTGGAACCCCTAAGGGTGTTTTACACGCGCACAGATCAGCTTGGGGCCGGCGCCCAATGTATAATGGCTGGTATGAAATAAAGCCAGGTGACGTAATACTACATGCTGGCGCGTTCAACTGGACATATACAATTGGAGTCGGTATTACAGATCCTTGGGCTAATGGCGCTACAGCGGTACTATACAATGGGCCACGAGAAGCCACAGTCTGGCCCCTATTGATAGAAAAATTCCATGCTTCTCTATTTGCAGCGGTGCCAAGTCTATACAGGCAAATTTTAAAATATAATAAAATAAGTAACTTCGATTTATCCAGTTTACGTCACGGACTAACTGCTGGAGAGGCATTAAGTGTATCTTTACTGAAGGAGTGGCGGATGGCTACTGGCAGAGAATTATACGAGGCATTTGGTATGAGTGAATGCTCAACATATATCTCTTCTTCGCCAAGTATAACAGTGCGGCCAGGGAGTCCTGGTAAGCCGCAACCTGGCCGTTGCATAGTAGTACTACCGCTAGAGGGTGGTGAAGAACCGTTGCCACCTTGTAAAACTGGTCTGCTAGCAGTGCATCGCAGTGATCCAGGATTAATGTTAGGATATTGGAAACGGCCAGAGGAGGAAGCACTAGTCTATCGAGGAGAGTGGTTTATAGGTGGGGATCTAGTACAATTCGATAGTGATGGTTATGTGATCTATCGGGGTCGCAACGATGACGTAATGAATGTGATGGGATATCGGGTTTCACCACTAGAAGTGGAGCATTGCCTGAGCCAACATTCTGCTGTTTCTGAAGTAGCGGTAACTGATATCTTAGTACATGAAGGTGTGTCTATCATAGTGGCCTTCGTCGTTCCGCACAATCCTAATAATCCTGGTGTGATGGATGCAGCCCCGCTACTGGCCTATGCACATAGGCATTTAGCTGATTATAAATGTCCTCGAGAAATTATATTCACTGGGAGCTTACCACACACGACCAATGGCAAAGTCAGGCGCTGCGATCTGCCACTGATGTGGCGACCTTCTTGACTTAGAGGTAGAGGTGGAAGAGTGTGCAGAGGTAGGTTTACAAGGATGGTATCTGGTATCTCCACTCAGCTACCTGTGCTTATG
>CAIRZE010000057.1 GCA_903882995.1 uncultured Candidatus Competibacteraceae bacterium | reverse complement strand
GTGGAAAATCACAGTTCTTTGTACGGTCACGAACTGCACGATCAAACAACTCGAACTCCATATCTGATTCTTGAGCATTTGACAGATATCGGTCACGTACGACTACAGTGATTTCTTGATCACCAAACCGTGCGGATATGCGGTCGGTAATGTAGCTCTTCCCAGCTCATAGTCCCAATTGGCTGTATATGCTGCTCATCGTCTATTAAAGCGAACCTATAACCAAAACGTTTCAGTAGGGGAATCATTTCTATACAGAATCCCATTTCCGGTGGCTAAAATCCCTGAAACTCCCTCTGAAAAAATTGTCGATGTGCAGTTTCACACCATCTCCCTAATTGCTCTTTCCAATCGGCTTGTGGAATCAGCGGCATAACGGGATGATAATACGCAGTACCTAGTAATTCGATAGATTCTGAATTCTGTAAACGCCACAAATTGGTTTCCCATTCATTATGTGTCAATAAATATTCGAGGTTACTATGAGGCTGATGCATGTTTAGCACCAGTGAGTGATAGATGGTGTCTGACATGATTCAGCCTCTTTCGGTAATAGTTTGAAGATAATAAAGAAAGAGAGTTATGTAACGCTCAGAATATTACCCTCCTGTTTGAATTGTTTCAAAAATTAGATGCTATAATAGCGCTGGTTCTGCGACAAATTTCACGACCGTACTCGGTCCACAGACCTTGTCCCCAATACCGATAACAGCTGGTCTGTGAGCACATCAGATGGTATAAGGCACTGCGATAGCGTGATTCAATGGTGGGTACCCCAGGCTTTAGCACCTTTTCATAAAACTGTGAGCTAGCTTTTTCCATCGGACCTAGTACGTTATCGTAACCCCTTACCCATGAGATATCGTTAGTCCAGCTACCGCCATCCATATGAAAACTGCTATCCTCTTTCTTCAAATCAGAGATAACTTGCTCCATCTTATCAGATCCACTACCTTGTTTAAATCGGTCCCAGATTCGTTTCTGGAATAACGGCTGTAGTTCCGGTAAATCTTCTTGCTTAATCCCCAATGAGAACAGATATTCTAAATATTCAGTCACATTTATCATAGGAGTATCTGAACCAGATGCTTCACGCACTGCATCCATGAATTTGCCCGGAAACTCATTCATCATTACCCCACCGTTCTCCCCATCAGCAATTTGTGTTACCAACGGGGGTAACAGTCTACCGGATAAATCCCAGCGTGATAAGCCTTTCGCTTCATAATACGGCTGCATCTGTGCCACTAGCTTGGTATCACTACCTTGAGTCTTGATAATAGCAATTATGCTGATCGATTCACCATTGGAATTAGTACATATCAGTCGATGCGGTAGATGTTTTTTCTCAGGCCCATAACCACTTTTTGGACGCTCTACAGTATGCTCCTGTACCAATATCCACTGATAGCCGCAGTCAACTAGTGTTTTTATATACTCGTAAGCAGTATCTGGATGATTGGGTAGCGCCATTTCAGAAGGTGAAAACCCGCGTACTCTAACTAGAGCATCCAATCCAAAAATAGCAGCAAAATGGTGTTGCCAAGCCTTGACATGCAGGCGAAAATCCTGTGATGGAGTAGATGGTGCCACTGCATGTCCCCAAGGACAACCCAGCCATTCTACTGCCCGGCGATAATCAGGATTACATGTTACATTCTTAAGAGATTCGAATACATCATGCAAGCCCATCGCACGTAATCCGTGAAATAGAGTTCCAGAATATTCCAGCATCACACGCGGTTCCTTACCTTCTTGGATCAGTTGCTGGATAAATTCTCCTATCCTCTTATAACACCAATGGAATACAGGAGCATTATGGTTATCACCGATACACTGGTTTTCCATCATATACTGCAGATTGCTGATTATATCTGCAGTAGTTAGGTCACCATTACTACCAGCTGGGATCAACGGCTGGTGCATATGCAGTGCGATAGAACAAGCAGAACGGATTTTGTTGAAATCAATCAAGCTTTCATGCAGAAACGCAGGCTCGCGATGAGCTGAATTTATAGTTTCTTCTATTATAGATTCCGAACCGCAGATATTTGGTAATCCATCGATATATTCTTGAAGCGCGCTCATGCGTAAAGTGCTCCTGGAAGATTATTTAATTACTGAACAGACCAGGCACCATTTCTGGTGAATAAACAGAAACTTTCACTCACTTCTAGGATATAGACCCGGTCAAATGAAAAAAGCGGAAAGTCGCTCTTACACTAACTATTTACAACTTACAACGGATATGGTCATAGATGTTTATGTAGTGCTGACCAGGGTGGCACCACGAATAGTCAGATTTCATACCATGTAGCATTAACTGTCGGAAGTGTTCTGGAAAGGAAAACCACAAACCAATAGCACGTTGCATAGCTGATTCGATACCAGGATAATCAGCATTACGGAAGACGAAGCCATTACGCTCTTCCCAAGACCTGCTGTCATAGTCTTTATCAAATACAGTATCTTTTAATCCACCGACTTCACGTACAATTGGTACTGTACCGTACTTCAAAGCGATCATCTGGGTTAGGCCGCAAGGTTCGAACAGACTAGGCATAATTACCATGTCTGCTCCAGCATAGATCAAATGTGACAGTTCTTCATCAAATCTCAGCTCTAGATGACAGTCAGGATTGTCGTTAAGATGCCGTTTTAGATTCCAGAAATGCTGATTAGTATGGGATTCAGGACTAGAACCGAGCAAAACAAATTGTGCATGGTTACGCAGTGCGTAAAAAATTGCATGATGTATCAGATCTATACCCTTTTGATTATCGAGCCGTCCAACATAGGCTATTATCGGTTTGAAATCACTTTTTAACAGTAATCGATCTCTTAAGGCTTCCTTGTTAGCGTACTTTCTTTCTAAAGTTTTTATGTTGTAGCGACTTGAAATATACGGATCGATTTCTGGATTCCAAACATCATAATCAATACCATTCAATACACCACCGAACTTACTCTGATGCACATTTAGAGTGTGGTTTAAACCGCTACCTTGATCAGTAAAACGTGCTTCATAAGCGTGTGTAGGTGATACAGTGGTTATAAAATTAGAATAGACGATACCACCTTTCATCAAATTAACAGCAGTGTGATTGCAATCATCCCGCAGTCGATCAAAGTTGAAATAATGACCTACATTAGTTAGGCCAACGGCCCACAATACGTACTCACCTGTTAAGCCCTGATGCTTAAAGTTATGAATAGTATAGCAAACTCTCTGCCAATTTAAACCAGCCTGTGCATACTGTTCATACAGAAGTACTGGTATCAATCCAGTCTGCCAATCGTGGCAATGGATGATATCTGGTCGCCGATTATCCTTGAGTAGAAATTCTAAAGCGGCCTTGCTGAAAAATGCGAAACGGCTCACGTCGTCAGGGAATCCGTAGTAATGCCCACGATTAAAGAAATTATCTTGAGAATGTGGTTCGATGAAAAAGCATTTACGGCCGTGGACAAAGCCAAACCACACTGAGCAATGAACAGTACCGCTATACCAGGGAACCCATAAGTCTTGCATACTAATCTGTAATCCCCAAATATGATCATATCGCATGCAATCGTATTTCGGCAGTATAATATGGAGCTCGTTGCCACGAATTTCTAACTCCCGGCTCAGACCGAAAACGACATCTCCCAGCCCGCCCACTTTTGCTACGGGCGCACACTCAGGAGCAATCTGTACAATGTACATAAACTTCCTTCCTTAATTTTCATAGTCCGGGCATGGGTTTGGTGAGCCAGATTACCCTCCTCCGGGAGGCTAGGTTCCCGCAACCAAGCCTAGGTGCTTAGTGCAGTAGCATGTGATCTTGCCTAGTTATTAGTACGAACGCTTGGCCCGGTCGTAAATCGCAGGAAAATGGTCGAGGGATATATTCTAATTGGTGCTCAGGAGAAATATCTATGATAGGTTCACCTAATTGTAGGTGGATACTTAAGTCTTCATCATAGAAGTGTTGATGATTTAAAGAATCCTTATTTAGGATAATCAGCGCCTTTTCGCTAGCATTGACTTTTAGTATTAATAAGACATTTGGATTTCTACAGGAAACTACACTCGTGGTACAATCTTCCTGGAAGATCTGGTACCGTTTTTTTACAGTATTTACACGAGTTATGAAATCACACAAATCAATATTTGATAATTCCCAATCTTCTATACGGGTATCGACCACATGTAATCGTCGTCGGAATCCATATTCGAAACCGATAGGAATCATTAATCCAGCTGAGAAAAACGCGGAAAACAGATAACGCTGTCTCATTGCTGCTTCATTACCATTTACTTCTTGGAATAGACGCTCGGTATCGTGACTTTCGGGAAAACTTATTGAAGGGGCAATTTTACTGATTATTTGGTACTGCTCTATCAACCAGGAACTATTAAAATCCCACCATTTAGAACTGTTGAATACGTAGTCGAATCCGGCCTGCGCTGTTTGCACAGTCTGGTCTATGGTACACCCTAAAGTTTCAGCAATAAAAACTGTATCTGGATACTTTTTACGAACCTCATGAATCAACCGGTGCCATACTTGGTCCGGGACCTGATAGGCTGCATCGCAACGGAAACCATTGAAACCCAATTTCAAGAGGTATTCAATAACTTGATAGCAATAATGATAAAGACCTTCTGGGTCTGATTTGTTTTGATAGTTGAAGCGAACTAGGTCACCCCAAACAACCTTTTTACCGTTCTCTAAGCAGAACGGATGTGTAATTTCACCGTTTTCCACCAAAAACCACTCTGGATGTCGATGTATCAATTCAGAATCGAATGCACAGTGATTAATCACTAGATCGATCATAACCTTAAGCCCAAGTTTCTTAGCGTTTTCCAGCGCTGATTGGAGCTGATGGTAGCCGGTTTGTTTAGAATTATCGTCTATAATCAGCGGATTTAATTGAAAATAATCAGATATAGAGTATAGACTACCAGAACTCCCCG
>CAIRZE010000056.1 GCA_903882995.1 uncultured Candidatus Competibacteraceae bacterium | reverse complement strand
TCTGAGGTGGAAGATGCTCTGCGTGGAGTTGGTTATGAGGAGTTTCTAGCGCAAATGTTTGTTAATGCGCCTCTATGTTGGAGAGATAACCTAACAGGCTACGATCGTTTCTGCTTTATAGTTAATTGTTTGACTCGGATACGTTTTTGCACAGAGTATGGTGTAATATCCTTTACAGAGAAAGGTCCTATCGGCAGTCAACCCATAGAATTATCTCCATGGTTTAATATACCAAACCGTCGAAATGCAGATCTCAATATTGTGTTTGGTCACTGGTCAGCACTTGGCTATCATCGAGCGCCTGGTATATTTGCAATAGATAGTGGATGTGTCTGGGGAAACAGACTGACTGCTATTATGTTAGAAACACCAAATATCTCAGATTGGAGTATCTCTGTAGCTTAGATTTGTCTTAATTTGAGCATAGATATATGAAACTAACACTTATTGCAGCACTAGCACGCAACCTAGTTATTGGATACAAAAACTGTTTACCTTGGCATTTACCAGAAGATTTGCGGTTTTTCAAAAAAATGACGATGGGTAAAACACTGTTAATGGGGCGTCATACGTGGGAATCAATCAGTAGGCTATTGCCTGGTCGGCATATGATAGTGTTGAGTAGTGATCCAGATTATCATGCATACGGCTGTTCGGTTGCTAGCTCATTGGAGCAGGCACTTGGAATTGTAGTGAGCGCTGTTACCTCAGAGATTATAGTTATCGGTGGAGCTTCGGTATTTAAACAAACACTACCCTTATCTCAAAGGCTATACCTAACCAGGGTGGATGCTGATTTGCCAGGTGATACTTGGTTCCCATACTGGAATCCTAATGAGTGGAGGCTAATATGGGAAGAAACATATCCGGCGGATAACAGTCATGCTTGGTCATTTCGCCTCCAAAAGCTGGAGAGGATACATCATATTAATAATGGCTCTGGTCTCTAGGAGACCCTCTCTAAGAACAAGAACAGCATTACTTATACTTTAACAAAAAATAATTGTTTATTTTCTACTTACGGGTAGTAAATCGGTACATATACCTTCAAAGATATCAGCAGCCATACCAATTGATTCACAAAGTGTCGGGTGTGGATGAATGGTCCTGCTGATATCTATTGGATCACAGCCCATTTCTATAGCTAGGCATATTTCACCTATTAGCTCGCTGGCATATGTACCAACGATACCACCACCAATAACTCGGCGTGTGACCTTATCAAATAGAAGTTTTGTAATACCTTCCTCGCGGTTATTAGCTAAAGCACGACCTGATACACTCCAAGGAAACACGACTTTACTATATTGTATCCCCTCAGTTTCACATTGAGCCTCGTTCTTGCCCGCCCAAGCTACTTCTGGGTCGGTATAGGCTACAGAAGGAATTTGCCGAGCATCAAAGTAGGATTTATGGCCAGCGGCAGCTTCTGCTGCGACATGCGCCTCGTGAACTGCTTTGTGAGCAAGCATAGGATGACCGGTGATATCTCCCACAGCAAAGATATGTGGGATATTAGTACACATTTGTGAATTTACATGAATAAATCCACTTTCAGAGATGGCAACACCGGCCTTATCGGCGTCAATCTCTTTACCATTTGGATTACGACCAGCTGCAATTAATACCAAGTCGTATATTTGTGGTCTCTCTGGTGCTTGTTCACCCTCAAAGCTGATCATGATACCAGCTGCTGTAGCCGCAGCAGATGAAATTCTCGTCTTTATCATTAACTTTTCAAAGCGGTAAGCGTTTTTTTCCTCCCAAACTTTAACCAATTCTCTATCAGCTCCAGGCATTATATACTCCGTAGCTTCCACTATATGGATATGACTGCCAAGAGTAGAGTAAACAGTGGCCATTTCCAGGCCAATTATACCGCCGCCAACAACTAGCATGCGTCGCGGTACACTCTCCAATTTTAGGATTCCTGTAGAACCTAGCACGCGTGGATCTTGTGGCATACATTGCAGTTTTACTGTATGTGAACCAGCAGCAATAATGGCTTTCTGAAACCGTACTAATTTTTTAGATCCAGACTTTTCACAGCCATCTCCTTGAGTGAGCTCAACTTCGATATGGTATCGATCGAGGAAGCGTCCTATGCCTCTCACGACATCTACATCACGCGCTTTAGCCATATTAGCAAGTCCGCCAGTCAGCTTTTTGATCATTGCTGAATTAAAACCACGCAGTTTGTCTAAGCTGACACGCGGTTGACTATAATCAATACCACGGGTTGCTAAAGCCTTTGCTTCATCCATAACTGCAGTTGTGTGTAACAGAGCCTTTGAAGGAATACAGCCGACGTTTAGGCACACACCTCCTAGCCTGGAGTAACGCTCTACTATTAATGTCTTTATACCAAGATCTGCAGAACGGAAAGCAGCCGAATAACCACCTGGCCCTGCACCAAGTACTAACATCTCACACTCTTCTATTGTCTCAGCCACTTTATGGGATAATATAGGTGTTTTCACATTGGCAGCAGGTGATAGTTGTGTAGCTAGCGGTACAGTAGTACTTATCTTAGAAACTTCTACTGTATCCAGTATTAAAATAAGAGATCCTTCGGATACCTTATCGCCGATCTTTACCATTATATCTTCTATTGTTCCATCTTGAGGAGAAGGTATGTCTATACTAGCCTTATCCGATTCTAAAGTAATCAGTGGGTCTTCTGATTTAACCAAAGCTCCCTGTACAATCAATATTTCTATAATTGGTACGTTCTCAAAGTTACCAATATCAGGAACTCTTACCTCAACTTTTGCCATTTGCCCTATACCTCTACTCTAGATCAAGATCCACCGCATATCGGCAAGCAGTTTCGCAAAGTGCATATTGAAGTGTGCCGCACTTGCACCGTCAATTACCTGATGGTTCCAAGATAGTGAGAGTGGGAGCATGTACCTCCATAAGCATTGTTTTCCATCTGGGGATACATGTTTCCAGTATGATTTACTTATCCCCATAATAGCTACTTCTGGTGCGTTGATAATGGGCGTGAAATATATACCACCGATACTACCCAAACTTGTAATAGTAAAGGTACCGCCCTGAAGCTGATTAGTTTTGATTTTACCGTCACGTGCAAGCTCAGTGAGTGCACTAACTTCTTTAGCAATTTCTACAATACCTTTTTGATCTGCATTATGGATGACTGGTACAACCAGACCGTTCTCTGTATCTGTAGCAAATCCGATATGGTAATAATACTTGAAAACTAAGTTTTCACCGTTTAGAGATGTATTGAACTCTGGGAATTTCTTCAAAGTTGCAGCCGCTGCTTTGATCACAAATGAGAGGATGCTTACCCTTACGCCACTCTTTTCCATTTCTTTATTGATCTGAAGTCGGAAAGATTCGAGATCTGTTATATCAGCATCATCGTGATTGGTAACATGTGGGATTGTCACCCAGTTCCTGTGTAAATTTGCTGCAGAGATTTTCTTAACTCGCCCTAGCGGCTTGATTTCTACAGGACCGAACTTAGCGAAATTTACTTGCGGCGAATTTAAGCAGTCAACACTTACAATATCATTGCTGGTTATAGGAGTTTTTGTTTCTCTATCATCAAATCTTTCTAAATCTTCTTGGATAATGCGTCCATATTTTCCACTTCCTACTATTTTAGATAGATCAATGCCTAATTCACGAGCCAGTTTACGCACACCAGGACCAGCATGAGGTAATTTAGATACCTTCGTGTCAGTTACAACTGAAGAAGTAGCAATCCCCCCTGATTCAGGAGAAACACTAAGATCTCCTGTAACAAGAGTGAGGATAGGTGTTCCTTCTGAAACTTCATCTCCAATCTTTATTTTAATTTTATCTACCATACCACCAATTGGTGCTGGTATTTCCATTGTAGTTTTATCAGATTCTAGGACAACCAGTGGATCTTCAGACCTAACAATGTCGCCTGCCTTGACGATAATCTCGGCGACCGGAACTTTTTCAAATTCTCCGATGTTAGGGACTTTAACTTCAATTATTTTGCTCATAATTCCTGCTCATGATGCATTTTAACACTAGCGGCAGTCGCACTTTTTCTAAAAAAAGTTAAGTTTGAGATTAAATTCATATTGTCCAAGGAGCAGGCCGTTCAGTTTCTATACCATACTTTTTGATAGCCTCTTCGACCTGACTAGATCTGATTTCTCCCTCATCTGCTAGGGCTTTGAGGGATGCGATAGCAATATAGTATCTATTTATTTCAAAGAAACGGCGCAGTTTAGTGCGGTAGTCGCTACGTCCGAAACCATCAGTGCCAAGTGTAATATAGCGCCTTTTGATATAACTACGCACCTGATCTACAAAGGCACGGATGTAATCTGAAGATGCAACCACTGGCCCTGGGTGTTCTTCTAGACAAGTTTCTATATAGCTTTTTCGGGGAGTGTGTACTGGATGCAGCAAATTCCAGCGTTCGGCAATTAGACCATCACGCCTGAGTTCGTTAAAACTAGTAACACTCCAGATATCAGCGGTGACGTTAAAATCTTTCAGTAGAAGCTCTGCTGCTGCAATCACTTCTCGCAGAATAGTGCCGCAACCGAGAAGTTGTACATGCATCCCTCCTGTACTGTTACCACCATCACGGAGTAGATACATGCCCTTGATAATTCCAGCTTCTACACCATCTGGCATGTCTGGGTGTATATAATTTTCGTTCATAACCGTTATGTAAAAATAAACATCTTCCTGTTCCTGTAACATACGTCGTAAACCATCGCGGATTATAACCACAATTTCATAGGAGAAGGTTGGATCATAACTAACACAATTTGGAATTGTAGAAGCATAGATATGACTATGGCCATCTTCATGTTGTAGACCTTCTCCGTTTAAAGTAGTACGGCCTGCAGTTCCACCAATCAAGAATCCACGACATCGCATATCACCTGCTGCCCAGGCTAAATCCCCGAAACGTTGGAAACCGAACATCGAGTAGTAGATATAGAACGGAATCATTGGTAGATTATTGGTGCTGTACGATATCGCTGCTGCAATCCAGGAAGACATAGCCCCAGCCTCATTAATTCCCTCCTGCAGAACTTGTCCTGACTTATCCTCACGGTAATACATCAGCTGGTCCATATCTTGGGGTTTATAGAGCTG
>CAIRZE010000055.1 GCA_903882995.1 uncultured Candidatus Competibacteraceae bacterium | reverse complement strand
TTTGGTGCTGATAGTCATGTGATGCTAATTTATGATAATAATCTACGCTCGTTACCAGATTATCTACAACAATTAGATATGGAGAGTAATGGTAAATCGATCGATCGCGATGGTCAGATTGTTGCAATAAAAACTGGACCAATTCTTTGGGGTGGATTAGGTAACAACGGACAGCACGCTTTTTATCAGCTTTTGCACCAGGGTACACATCTAGTACCAGCTGATTTTCTCGCTCCAGTTCAGAGTCAAAACCCGGTAGGTGATCACCACTCTATATTATTAGCTAATTGTCTTGCTCAATCTGAGGCTCTCATGGTTGGTAAAACAGAGGCTCAAGCCCGTGCTGAATTAGAGGAACAAGGCTTGAAAGGAGAAGAGATTGAGAAAATTTTGCCATATAAGACTTTTCCGGGCAATCGTCCTAGTACCAGCTTACTATATCGTCGCCTTACTCCAAAGGTATTAGGATCTCTGATTGCACTTTACGAACATAAGGTATTTGTCCAAGGTATAGTATGGAATATCAACTCTTTCGACCAGTGGGGTGTAGAATTAGGTAAGCAGCTAGCATCCAACATTCTGCCAGAACTTAAAGGTACCAATCATGTAGCTGCACTGCATGATGCCTCTACCCTGGGGTTGATGGATTTTTATCGAAAATCGGCTGTATTGACATAACGGTATAATATTCTGGTAGATTGAGTTTTGAGAGCAGTAAAAGTAAAACTCCAGAAAATTTTTGAAGAGGATTAATGCATGCATTATGAGAATATCCATGTCGAAATCCGTGATCTAGTAGCATTGATTACCCTAAATCGGCCTAAAACATTCAATGCATTATCTGATGAAATGATGGATGAACTGAGTAATGCCCTGGATATGGTTGAGGATAACGAATCCATACATGCTGTCGTCCTCACTGGTGGAGAAAAAGTGTTTGCTGCTGGTGCAGATATCAAGGCAATGAAAAACTATTCCTACATGGACGCATATAAGTGTAACTTTATTACTAGGAACTGGGAACGGGTCAGTCGTTGTCGTAAACCAGTGATTGCAGCTGTTGCTGGATACGCTTTGGGGGGAGGGTGTGAATTGGCAATGATGTGCGATTTCATTCTTGCTGCCGACACTGCTAAATTTGGTCAGCCTGAAATCAAACTAGGTATACTTCCAGGTGCTGGTGGTACTCAGCGCTTGACTAGATTAATCGGCAAGTCTAAGGCTATGGATCTATGTCTAACTGGCAGGATGATGGATGCCGTTGAGGCAGAACGGGCTGGGTTGGTTAGCCGTATCGTACCTGTATCTGCATTGATTGAAGATGCAGTTAAGACAGCAGATTTGATAGCTGCACAATCACTAACAGCAGTGATGATGATTAAAGAATGCGTTAATCGCGCCCTTGAAACTAGCTTGTCTGAGGGAATGTTATTCGAAAGGCGGACCTTCCATGCAGTTTTTGCGACTGAAGACCAAAAAGAGGGGATGGAAGCGTTCATAAACAAGCGGCAACCGGCCTTGAAACATCGATGACCTATTAGTCAATAAGGAAAGATTATAGAATTTAACAGACAGGCTGTAAGTTTCTTATAATAAAGATGGCTGCTTGTTCAGGTGGCTATTATGGTTGGTGTCTGGAAACCATAACTTCTTACTATCTTACTATACCGGTATATCACAATAAGGTATGAGCAATGGAAATCAAAAAGGTCGGTGTTATGGGATGTGGTGCTATGGGCCTAGGCGTGGCACAGGTTTGCGCACAGGCGGGCATTGCGACTATCGCTGTAAAGGCAACACCAGGATCGACTGATAAGATCTGGTCTGGTCTAGAAAAGTCTCTTGCCAAAATGGTCGAGCGCGGGAAGATGACAGCTGAGCACAGAGATTCTATACTCAGCCTCCTACAACTGACAAATAATGAAAGAGATGTTGCTGATTGTGACTTGATTATCGAATCAATCATTGAAGATTTAGCCATTAAGAAAGCTTTGTTTCAGCGGCTGGAGAATATTGTTTCCCCTCAAACTTTATTGACAACTAATACGTCTACTTTATCGGTGACGTCGCTTATGGCAGTGTGTGAGCAACGGGACAGGGTTGCTGGACTACATTTCTTCAACCCAGCACCTGTAATGAAATTAGTAGAGATAATTCACGCTTTCGAGACTGCTGATGGTACTATTAGTACTCTTAGCGATTTTTGCAAAAAGATCAAAAAAGATCCAGTCATAGTGCAAGATACCACTGGATTCATTGTTAATCGGTTACTGACACCGTACATTCTTAGTGCTGTTAGGTTACTAGAGATGGGGACTGGCACTATTGCGGATATCGATCATGCAATGAAGTCAGGTGCAGGTCATCCGATGGGACCATTTGAGCTAGCAGACTATATCGGATTGGATGTGGTTGAAGCTATGACACTAAATATCTATCAAGATATGCACCAGCCACATGTGGCACCTCCCCACACGCTAACTCGTCTAGTACAACTTGGCTATCTTGGTCGTAAGACTAACAAAGGGTTTTATAACTACTCAGTTAAGCCCCCAATTCAGAATCCGCAACTGCGGCACCCGGTGGCTTAGATTTTTCAACTCGTAGTAATTGATCGATCAATCTCTACCATAGCCATGGATGGCAAATCTGCTCTGTGGCTGAACCATATTACTTGGTATTTGGTTGACTACATAAAATCTCACAATTCGGATTGACCATATCTATATTGTTTTTCCAACCAAGAGAACACACTCCTCATTGCCATTGCCTCTCCACCTTCAGGTCTACCTGGCTGAGTCTTAATGTTCCAAGACATTAAGTCAAAGTGTGCCCAATTAATCTCATTCGGCACAAATTCTTGTAGGAATAATGCTGCTGTGATAGCTCCAGCGTATGGAGATTCTGTAGCATTCGCAAGGTCCGCGATCTTGCTGTTTAGCATTTCCCTGTAAGACTGATGCAAAGGTAACCGCCAGATTGGATCTTGTTCTCTCTCTGCTGCTGCTAGTAAACCAGAGGCAAGAGCTTCATCATTACAGAACATGGCTGAGATCTCTGTGCCGAGTGCTATTCTTGCAGCGCCAGTGAGTGTCGAAAAATCACAAAGAAATTCCGGTTGATCACTGCTCGCTTCAGTAAGTGCATCGCAGAGAATCAAGCGCCCTTCAGCATCCGTATTTTGAATTTCGATAGTGATTCCCTGGCGAGAGCGGAGTACGTCACCTGGCCGGAACGCATTGCTAGATATTGTATTCTCCACTGCTGCTATCAATAGCCGCAATTGCACCGGTAGGTTAGAACTCATGATTAGTTGCGCAAGACCAATCGCTGTAGCTGCTCCACCCATATCTTTCTTCATCAAACGCATTGCATTAGCAGACTTCAAATTAAGGCCACCGCTGTCAAAGCAGACACCCTTGCCAACAACTGTCACCTTTGGATGTGCTGGGTTACCCCAGTGCAGGTCTAGTAATTGCGGTGGATGCGAGCTAGATCGTCCAACTGCATGAATTACGGGATAATTATATAATAGTAAATCATCACCTATAATTTGATTAACAGAAGCATCGAATTCCCGACCTAGAGATCTTATGATTTCTGCTAGTTGCTCAGGCATCATATCCGCTGCAGGGGTATTGATTAGATCGCGAACTAAAGCAACTGCCTTGACATATCGTTGTATGCGTTGACTATCGCAATCTGGATGCAGTAACAGGCGTGGTTTTCCCTGTCGTCTTGGTGGTTTTCTGTAACGTGTGAACTGATAGGCGCCTAGTGCCCAGCCTACAGTCAGGCGTTCCAGTATCTGACTTGATTCAATAGTGGTAAGCTCATAGTTGCCATCTGGTAACACTGATGGCAATCCCCCTAATGCCCAGATATCATTGATATCCTTGATACATAAAACCACTGATCTTGTACGGCCGTTACCCCCAGGTATTAAAATGAAATTTCCAGCTTGCATTTCAAATCCTGTAGTAGTTAGCCAATTCAACAAGTATGCATCCTGCTGCTCTAGCCAGGTTGATGATTCAATCTCAGGTATAAGAATCAGAGGGATACAGACAGGTACAGGTACATGACTAAATAATAGACCATCATTCATAGTGATTTATATATCTCTCCAATCAGATTGCCCAACTAGAATCTCAATAGCGCTTTTAAAAGCTCACCTACTTGACAAGTTGCCACTCAAATTTTTCTCCAGCACGAAAGGGAATCAAATCATCTATTCCAAAGGAAAATCGATCCGGAGATAACGTATATTTACGGTATAGAGTAATAGTCCCTGTATTGCGTGGTAACCCGTAGAAATCTGGGCCATTGAAGCTAGCGAAAGATTCAAGCTGATGCAACGCCCTGGACGCATCGAAGACTTCGGCATATAATTCCATAGCAGCGTAAGCTGTATAGCATCCAGCACAACCATATGCTGTTTCTTTTCTCTGTCTTGAATGAGGTGCACTGTCAGTACCGAGGAAATATTTTGGATTGCCACTGGTTATAGCTCTAATAAGCCCTTGACGGTGACACTCACGTTTAAGTATAGGTAGACAATAATTATGTGGCCTGATTCCTCCATTGAAGATGGCGTTGCGGTTATAGAGCAGGTGATGGGCAGTGATAGTAGCAGCAACTGTAGCGGGCGCTTCACGTATATAATCTGCAGCGTTTTGCGTTGTTATATGCTCCAGCACTATCCTCAATGTTGGGAAATCTCGGATAACAGGTGTTAATACCCGTTCAATGAATACGGCTTCTCTGTCGAAGATATCAATTTCCGGATCAGTTACTTCACCATGTAAGAGTAGTATTAGCCCCTGTTTCTGCATCTCTTCCAATACAGAATATATTTTATAGATGTTAGTTACACCTAAATTTGAGTTAGTAGTAGCTCCAGCAGGGTAGAGTTTTGCAGCTAATATATGACCAGATTCCTTAGCTCGTACAATTTCACTAGGAGAAGTAGTGTCTGTCAAGTACACTGTCATTAGTGGCTGAAATGCTGATCCGTTTGGTATAGCTTCTAGGATCCTTGTTCGATAGGCTAATGCTTGTTCAGTATTAGTGATAGGTGGGTCCAGGTTAGGCATAATGATAGCACGTGCAAACTGGCTAGCACTGTGTGGTAAGACAGCACGCATCACTGCCCCGTCGCGAAGGTGCAGATGCCAGTCATCTGGTCGGGTGAGCGTTACAACGTCTTTCATAAGAAGCTTGAAGTGTACAACGTTATTGTATTAGTCACTAGTCATGCTGAATAGCATATAGACTGCTCGTTTAGCAAGTTTTTAATATCAATTATTATCATGTTAGTTCAATGAACCCCAGACTATATAAGTGATAGTGCAATTGCCTACAGCAGCCGCAACATTAACGCTCTAGATAAATTTCTTATAGTATACCTCCTGAATTGTGAGGAAATAACTGGATGTATTTCTTACCAGTATCGTCTTTTTAGGATTAATAATAATCCATACTTTATGATGGTGATATATCAAGTCTGGTGCACCCATTTAGATAGATGCTCCGGATACTGAGAAAAGATATGTAAACCCAAACAGTAACAATAGTTATGCGGGGCGAGGTATTATGCTTACTGTAAAAAAGGTCGTTCTAGCCTATTCAGGTGGGTTGGATACTTCGGTGATTCTAAAGTGGCTACAAGATGTATATCAATGTGATGTTGTGGCATTCACTGCTAATTTAGGGCAGGGTGGGGAGCTAGAATCAGCACGCCATAAAGCCCTATCGTTTGGCATCAAACCAGAAAATATATTTATCAAAGACCTACGCGAGGAATTCATACATGATTTCGTGTTTCCTGTATTCCGTGCTAATGCTATTTATGAAGGTGAATACTTGCTCGGGACATCTATCGCCCGCCCGTTGATAGCTAAATACCAGATCGATATTGCTATTCAGACAGGGTCTGATGCTATTTCTCATGGTGCTACCGGTAAGGGTAATGATCAGGTGAGATTTGAATTGGGGGCTTATGCCCTTAAGCCTGATATTAAGATCATAGCCCCATGGAGGGAATGGGACTTATTATCACGTGAAAATATGATGGCGTATGCTGATAAAAATGGCATCCCTGTTGATATGAAGCGTGGTGCTAAATCTCCATACTCAATGGACGCAAACTTGCTGCATATTTCCTACGAAGGTAGTGTTCTAGAAGATCCGTGGAATGAGCCAGAGGAAGAGATGTGGCGTTGGACAGTTGCTCTAGAAAAGGCACCAGATCAACCACATTACATCGAACTAGAATACATAAAAGGCGATATCGTTGCCATCGACGGCGATTTGCTAACGCCGGTTGCAATTTTGACCAAATTGAATCAATTAGGTGGCAGACATGGTATCGGACGTCTAGATTTGGTGGAAAATCGCTATGTCGGTATGAAATCGCGTGGCTGTTATGAGACTCCAGGTGGCACTATTATGCTCAAAGCACATCGAGCCATAGAATCTCTAACTCTAGATCGTGAAGTTGCTCACCTAAAAGATGATCTGATGCCAAGATATGCGAATTTGGTTTATAATGGATACTGGTGGAGTCCTGAGCGGAAGATGCTTCAGACTTTGATTGATGCTTCGCAAGCGCCTGTCAACGGCACAGTGCGTGTGAAATTGTATAAAGGTAACGTGATTATAGTTGGGCGCAAGTCTAACGATAGTTTGTTCGACATGAATGTCTCTACTTTTGAAGACGATGCTGGCGCTTACGATCAAAAAGACGCAGATGGATTCATCAAACTGAACGCACTACGGATGAGAATTGCAGCGATGAAGGGAAGAAATTAAAGAGATTTAAGAATACTGGCTAGTTTCCGAAAGAGCTAGCCAGTTTTAAATACTGTTGATCCCATAGATCATATATCCCTATCTCAATTTCAACTCAAGTCAGAGATTTTTTGTCAGAATCACGAGTAACCCAAGCCACACTTGTCACTAATAAGAAATTTACTCCTGATGTTTACTAAACATCAAAGATTTCTTAATGAGCTATGAAAATTCTAAACCAAATGGCTGCTCATCACATTTAATAATTTTTCCTATAAGGAAACGACCAGCTAGCAGGAAAGCCTGTGGCTCTTCTAGTATCCTATCTTATCTGTTTAAAGCATTACCCTATATTTATCTATATGTATATCTATAATTCAATTCCATATTGATCCTGAAGTATTGCGTAAAAAGCCGGCTTTGTCCTTTCAAGCCGGCTTTTTTAGACTCCTGTGGCTTTTTTAGTTAAGCACGTCTAAAGAACGACATGCTATAGCTACATTTCCAATGCTTTCTCAGCGCGTTTACGGAATTCATCAAGCTGAATTGCTAGTTCAGGCGGCAGCTGCTGGCCAAATTTAGTAAAGAATCCCTCAATATCTTCAATTTCGCTGAGTATTTCAGAACGATTTATGCTAGTAATAGCCTCAAACTTCTCTTTTGAGAAATCCATACCTTGGAAGTTCATATCTTCATAGCGAGGCATCAACCCAAACGGGCTTTTCAGAGCACCGGCCCGATTATGCACTCTTTCAATGATCCACTCTAGGACACGCATGTTCTGACCGTATCCAGGCCATATAAACTTACCATTCTCATCTTTACGGAACCAGTTAGTCCGGAATATCTTTGGCATTTTAAAATCAGGGTCACCGCCAATTTTGATCCAGTGACGCCAGTAATCCGCCATATTGTAGCCACAGAATGGCAACATAGCGAAGGGATCACGCCTTATACCAGTTACCCCAATAGCAGCTGCAGTGGCTTCCGAACCCATAGTAGCTGCCATAAACACACCGTGATTCCAATCGTAAGCTTGATAGACCAGTGGAAAAGTCTGAGACAGGCGACCACCAAAAATGAAAGCTGAGATAGGCACTCCGGCAGGATCTTCCCAAGATGGATCAATAGTGGGGCATTGAGAGGCAGGAGCTGTAAACCGTGAGTTAGCGTGAGCACCAATATGACCAGAGCCCGGGGTCCAATCATTACCTTGCCAATCAATACCATGTTCAGGTGGCTCTACCCCTATACCCTCCCACCACACATCACCATCGTCCGTGAGCACAACATTTGTGAAGATGGTATTAGCCTTTATCGATTCCATAGCCATGGGGTTAGAATCATAGGAGGTACCTGGCGCAACACCGAAAAATCCTGCTTCAGGGTTGATTGCACGCAAAGTGCCATCAGAGCCTGGTTTTATCCAGGCAATATCATCACCTACAGTTAGGGCTTTCCAACTTCCTAACCCTTTAGGAGGAATGATCATTGCCAAGTTGGTTTTACCACAAGCACTTGGGAATGCTGCCGCTACATATGTCTTCTCCCCATTAGGGGCTTCCAGTCCGAGAATCAGCATATGTTCAGCCAGCCAGCCTTCATCACGCGCTATAGCTGAGGCAATTCTCAGTGCTAGACATTTCTTCCCGAGTAGGGCATTGCCGCCATAGCCAGATCCATAGGACCAGATCTCACGGGTCTCAGGGAAGTGGACGATAGCCTTGCGGCTGATATCCGACTCGCATGGCCATGGTACATCTTTTTGACCAGGTTGTAGAGGAGCGCCAACTGAATGGATACAAGGCACAAAGAAACCATGGCTGCCTAACGCGTCTAGTACTTTAGTTCCCATACGTGTCATGATCCGCATGTTGACGACTACATATGGTGAGTCAGTTATTTCAATACCTATCTGGGCAATAGGATTTCCAATTGGCCCCATGCTGAAAGGAATAACGTACATGGTACGTCCACACATGGCACCTTTAAAACTCTCTCTTAAGGTAGCACGCATTTCTGCAGGTGGTGCCCAATTATTGGTCGGCCCAGCATCAGCTTTTGATTCTGAGCAAATGAAGGTCCGATCTTCAACACGTGCCACGTCTGATGGATGTGATCGTGCGAGATAGGAATTAGGACGTCTCTGCTGGTTAAGCTTGATAAAGGTGCCTGAAGCAACCATCTCCTCGCACAAGCGCTGATTTTCAGCTTCCGAACCGTTACACCAATAGATGCGTTCAGGCTGTGCCAATGCTGCTATTTCATCAACCCACTGCAACAGTTTAGCGTTACTAGTCCGATTTTTGCCATCATGAGTAATTACCATCGATCAGGTCCCCTCTAGTTTATGGAATGCGTTGGGGTTAAGGATTTATTTGGGCTGAGCTGTTTCATTGGTGGTCGACCACACATTACAATCTATTGTAGAAGCTAATCTTACCATAGGTAAAATGTGAAGTTATCATTAAGCTGGTTTCTATTCTACACAGATAATAAATTATGCAGTTGTCGCTGCAGTGAAATCTTGAGTAGAATCCTCGCCAGGAAAGACGGTAATAGAAATAAATGCAAGACCCAGATTTTAGCAGTTTCAGCTCTATATCAGAAATTAAAGAAGATAATGTGTGTTGTCTTGCCCTATTGTGTGTTATTTATTGGGAACTTGGGGTAGATGTGATAATCAGTATCATTTATTAAAGTCTATAGGTATGTATTTCTGAAGGATAAACTAGACAGATACTAGATAGTAAACATGAGGAATTTCAGCACACTACTCTTCATCTTTTTTCTAGCAGCACTTTCTAGTGCTTGTGCGCCTAATGTTACTACAACAAGGGGTGAAGGGATACTATCCGAATCAACCTCTGGGTCAATACAAAGTCTGAATTGGCTATTGATAGATACTAAACAAGATACTCTAATGATCATGCAGGGTGATCAATTAATAAGAACCTTCCCAAAAATAGCATTTGGTAGTAGTGGAGCCGGTATCAAATACCGAAGTGGTGACAATAAGACGCCTATTGGTACATTTAGAGTTGGCTGGATCAACGACCATAGTCGTTTCAGAACTTTCATTGGACTTGATTATCCTAACATCGAATATGCTGAACGTGCTCTAAGGCAACATAAGATTGATACCCTGACATACGAACGTATCCGCACTGCCTGGATTGATGGGTACACACCTCCACAAGATACCCCTCTCGGTGGTCAGATTGGTATCCACGGTATAGGATATGGAGATCTCACTATACACAAAGCTGGTATCAACTGGACTAGTGGTTGCGTGGCGTTGGATAACCAGCAAATCTCTGCCCTTAGGCCATGGATCAGAGTCGGTATGCGTGTGGAAATTCGCTAAATATATCAATTTGAATTGTCTCTGATCCAGATTTCCGTTATATAATCATCCTTGTTGTGTTGGAACAATTGTAGTTGTTGTTCTTTAACAAAGATATGCTCGTACGACTACGACACCATAAATTTACCTTATCCTTTGATATTAGGAGTTTAAAGATGTCTTTGAAGACTTTGACCAAGTTTTCCACTCTGGCACTTATCGCTGGATTGACTGTTGGCTGTGCTAGTACCGGTGATCTCCAGAAAGCACAAAATGATGCTAGCGAAGCTAAGTCAATGGCTCGCCAGGCATTAGATTCAGTCAATGCTGCTAACGCTTGCTGCCAGGAAAATTCAGAGAAGCTCAACCGTGTTTTCAAGAAGTCGATGTATAAGTAATATCATATCCCTTCTGGTACTATAAAAACCCCCCGCGTTTTACTGCGCGGGGGGTTTATTACTTCTTGATTTAATTTATTCTGGGTAGTAGATGACATGTCTGCAGAAGATGCTAGATTCGTCTTTTGGTAAAATGGTTAGTTAATTGGTATTTCAATATCTGATTGTATTTGTGGATACGGTAAATCTCTAGAACCAGTTACCCATGAATCTCTATAAGAGCGCCGAAGTGGAACAGGAGCCAGGCGGTAACTACCCGGTACTTCTACTGGCAATGGAGTAGGTGCTGAACTATGATATACAGGGGTA
Source organism: uncultured Candidatus Competibacteraceae bacterium (assembly GCA_903882995.1). Lineage (GTDB taxonomy): Bacteria > Pseudomonadota > Gammaproteobacteria > Competibacterales > Competibacteraceae > Competibacter_A. The sequence goes on along the minus strand of CAIRZE010000055.1, from coordinate 15,444 downwards.
TCTAGAGGCGCTAATTGTCTAGATAAGCGATGAGCTGGGATATCAGTGGGAGCGGCAGTTCCTGTATAGGAATGGCGTTGGAAAATCGAATGACTGTTTATGGATTTAGCGGATGGCAAGCTGAAGCCGCCTAAAGGTTTCTCATATGGTTGCTTTGTATCAGATGAATAAATCTCACTAGTAATTGGGTATTTTCTTGGAATTAACCTGGTTGTTACAGGAGGAGGGGCTGAGATGTAATAACGAGCAGTGTCCGTAAAAAGCGTCTTTCTGGTTGCTATCATCGATCTAGTAGAGGACAATCTGGGCAATGTATCAGAAATTGATACGGGTATCCCACTGATTTGGTCGACTGCTGCTTGTAGTACAGCTTGATCGATGCCTATCATTTCTGGTCCTATCTTGGAGATAACTGCTTTTTGAATTTGTGCTAAGGTTACTCTGACTGGTGATTCGTCTTCTTCCAAAGGTTGGTGTGCTTCTAGTAAGAACTCTCCGTTGAGCCGACCGATTTTTACTGGCTGATCAATCAGTCGCACTGGCGTACCTATCGGTACCATGCTAAATAAGTGCTCAATATCTTCCGGATACATCCGGACGCAACCATGTGTTACCTGCATTCCAATCCCATATGGTTTATCAGTGCCATGTATTAGGTAACCATGTACACCAAGCCGCATTGCGAATCTACCGAGTGGGTTATCAGGACCACCTGGTACTACATCTGGAAGGAAGTCGCCTTCATTAGCGTGTTCAGCCTTAATGGAAGCTGGTGGCTTCCAAGGTGGGTCTATTTCTTTACTTATAACCTTAGTTGTTCCCAATGGGGTCTTCCAATCCATCCTTCCGATGCTGACTGGATAGGTATAGACTACACGTTCAATACCATTGCCCGAATCTGGATAGTAGTATAGGCGCATCTCTGGGATATTAAGTATGATGCCTTCACGTGGTGTATCTGGTAGAATATGGCGGAGTGGAAGCACGATTGGAGTTCCCTGCCCAGGAGCCCAACGATCTATACCTGGGTTAGCATGAACCATTTCGTCATAACCTAAACCGTTATTCCTAGCGATATCGATGAGAGTATCTTCCTTCTTGGCATAAACTACTCTTACCTCCCCAACTACCTCTGTATCAAGGGGTTGCAATGGATAAACAGTTGAATGGCTAGGGTTAACGATTAGCCAACTCATCAGAAACCAGTGAATATATCTTGGGTTTGACATGCTAGAGCTTACTCCACGCGGGACTTGTTAACTCTTAAAGTTATTTCCTAGCGACACTGGCGAATGTGGAAATATATAGGTCAGCAAGAGCCTAATAAAAATATCATAAGCGCTACCCGATCTTTTGGAAATCCTGCACAAATCCCATCATAATGCCGTTAAGTACCTCTCATCCGTAGATTACATTACTCTTCTCATAACTCTGGAACGGACAGAGCTTGTCCGGGCTGCTTTTTAGCGTCACTATCTCTACACAAAAAGGTGGTCAAGGGGCTGAATACAAAGGAATTGCACTTTTTAGACAGCGTGTTTCCTGTCTGCCACTTCGTTCCTATTTCTATTTATTATTTCTATTTATTAACGTGTGCCCATGATTCAAAGGACCATAGCCCTTGCCAAGGCCAGGTGCAGTGCGTATAGATTCCTGTACATATTCTAGAGCTCTCTGGACCGCTGTATTGAGTGCTAACCCCTGTGCTAGCCCAGTTGCCAGAGCAGAGGCAAGTGTACAGCCAGTACCATGTGTATTTCGACTTGCATTACGGGAGACAGTGAATGTTTCAGATCCATCGTGCCAGACTAGACAGTCGGTAACACTATCACCAGCTAAGTAGCTACCCTTAGCGAGGACTGCAGTCGGACCTAGTTCCAGTATTCGCCTGGCTGCCACTACTAAATCACCAGTTTGACGAATAGTTAGACCACTCAATGCTTCAGCTTCACGAACATTCGGTGTAGTTACCGTAGCATGGGGTAAAAGTCTCAGCTTAAGAGATGCGATTCCCTTCTTATCAAGCAGGCAGCCACCAGACTTACTATATATAACTGGATCTACGACCAAAGGAACACCAGCTGCCATATTTTCTAACACTTCAATCACCTTCTCAATAACTGAAGCATTGTATAACATGCCAGTTTTAATACTGTCGGCACCAATATCCCTTAAAACTATTTCCATTTGCTGTGCAACAAATAACGGCTCTATACCGATTATTCGGAATACTCCCTGGGTATTCTGCGCAGTTAGTGCAGTAATTGCAGTTGCGGCATATCCTCCTAGTGCTGTAACAGTCTTTATATCAGCTTGCACTCCTGCACCACCGCTAGAATCGGAACCCGCTATAATCAATACCCTTTTAATGTCCGCATACCTATTCTCTTGGTTCTTATTCGAAGTTATCTTAATATATACTGCGATTGGAAAATCTTGATTGTTTGTTTTGGGGATTAATTCTAGGATCACTATCCATTTTGGTAAACATAATCTCTAGATTCCAGTGATCCCATCGATGATGTGCAATACTCACTACGTAATTCAGCGGAGGTATGCTAATACGATTTTACAGAGGTGCTGACCAATCGACCTGGTGGTGTGTTGCACTGCATAGTTGTTCCCAAATTGGGGATATAGCACGTAACCTTCTCACTGCGGCGCTGACCACGTGTATGGTATAATCTACCTCCTCATTTGTTGTAAATCGGCCCACACTAAATCTTATTGCACCCCGCGCTCGAGTAGCGCTACACCCCATGGCGCGTAGGACGTGTGAGTTCTCAATATTAGCGGATGTACATGCGGAGCCAGTTGCAACCGCAATTTCTGGGGTCGCTGTGATTAATGCTTCAGCTGTGATGCCAGCAAAGCTGATGTTTAGAATGCCGGACCAATTTTGAGTGGGATGGCCGTTTAAAGTTATTTTGCCTAACTTAGTTAGGCCTAGCAACAATCTATTACGCAATTTTTTGAGACGTAGCCGCTCCTCCTTCATTTCAAATCCGGCAATCTGGCACGCCTCTCCAGTAGCAACTATTTGGTGAACTGCTAACGTACCAGCCCGCAGTCCCCTTTCTTGGCCACCACCGTGTATTAGTGGTTTTAAATGTATCTGCCGTTTTGGGCAATGCCTGACAAACAATGCGCCGCTGCCTTTCGGGCCGTAAATCTTGTGGGCACTCAAGCTGAGTAGATCTATGGGTAAAGCTTGAAGGTCAATTGGAAGCTTGCCAACACTTTGAGAAGCATCGACATGTAACAATACCCCATTTCCCTGGGTCAACGTACTAATTGCTGCTAAGTCTTGCACTACACCAGTTTCGTTGTTGACATGCATTAGAGATACCAGTACGGTGTCGGGACGTAATGCAGCTGCAAGTTTCTCTAAATCGATCAGTCCGTCAGGATTAGCATCTAAATAGCTAACTGTATAACCATCTTTCTCTAGCCATCTACAAACATCTAACACAGCTCTGTGTTCGGTTTTGCTGGTAATTAGATGCCGACCTTTTTGAAGATTTGCTCGTAGAGCGCCACATAGAGCTAGGTTATTAGCTTCAGTGGCTCCTGAAGTCCAGATGATTTCAACTGGTTTTGCTGAGAGCAAATCTGCTACCTGCTCGCGTGCTACTTCAATCGCACACGCAGCTTTATAACCGAAAGTATGTGTATTTGAAGATGGATTACCGAAAATACCATCTCTAGATAAGTGCTGAACTAAACAGCTTATTACCCTTGGATCAACAGGAGTAGTAGCCGCATAGTCTAGATAAATTGGCAACTGCATCTTTATAAATTTAAAGTTCTTGGTTAAGAGAAGAGGCTGAATATTAGTTTCACAAATTTAAGCAAATAGCAGCGACAATCAAGGCTGAGACCGCGATTTTACCTGAAATGAGCAGCAACAACTACTAGCAACTAAAAATCTGTAGAAATTTGAAATTTTCAGAGATTAATTAGGTGCGTTGAATGACTCTAACTGCCAACCACTCGCTTCGCAACATAACATGACGCCTCGCTTTTTATTCCAGTCACCGAGCACGGCCCGTCGTGATGGTAGTCCATCTAGCATCCATTCATGAATAGCTGGCCGGTGGGTGTGGCCGTGAATAATCCGCTGTACTCCATGGGATCTCAACATTATATCTACAGCTTCAGTGTTAACATCGGTAATTTCATCTGCCTTTTTTTGAGATGCTAGCTGGCTAGATGCACGCAATTGAATAGCTAACATACGACGTTGTGCTGTAGATAGCCCTAGAAATCTGGTTTGCCAATCAGGATCGCGGATACTAGCTCGAAATTTTTGATACTCAGCATCACTAGTGCAAAGTATATCGCCATGAAGAAGCAAAACTCTTTCGTCATACAATTCAATTATCTTAGTTTCTGGGAGTAATTGTATACCGCTGGCTGCAGCAAAGCGCTCTCCTAATAAGAAATCGCGGTTACCGTGTAGGAAAAATACTAGAACACCGGTGTTGACTAATCTCCGTAGTGCAAGAGCGACAACGTACCCAAGTTCAGTATCATCATCATCACCAATCCATGATTCAAATAAATCACCTAAGATGTAGCAAGCATTAGCTTTCTGTGCACGCTGTATAAGAAAGCCAAGAAAAAGGTTGTTCAAGGCTGGCCTTGACTGATCAAGATGTATATCGGAAACGAATAATGTAGCCATATCTTTAAAACTTTTGACTAAATATCATAACACTAAATGTCATAACTTTAAAAACACCATTGTATATCTCAACAAATATTTTCTTTGAGGATTTGGAAATTTTACCAATTAAAATTGATTTAATTTGTGCAATGGATTTTTATGCTGATAAACTTTCCTATCCTTAACTTAGCTGATTTAGAATAGATCATTAAGCAATCCAAGAATTATATATGATGTGAATAGTAGATTTAGGTGAAGATAAAATAATGTATATCTAGTAGCCATATTACAGCGCTACCGTAGATTCTTGCACGCTGGTTGCAGGAGAATTATAATTTCCGGTAGCAGGTAGGGGATGTGTGTTGCCCAGAGACGGGAGATGGTCACTCTGCTAAATTTGGTGACCATAATTTGTCTTTTCAGTTATCATAATAGACAATGAAAATTTTAAAATTGAAAACAAGATTTGCACCCAGTCCAACAGGTTTCCTTCATCTTGGAAACATCCGTACAGCCTTGTTCAACGCCTTACTGGCTAAACGCAATGATGGTTGCTTCCTCCTGCGTATCGAAGATACTGATTTTGATCGCAGCCGTCCTGAATATATAGCGGCGCTTTTGGAGGATTTGCGTTGGCTAGGATTGAATTGGGTAGAAGGCATTGGAGTTGGGGGTTCGCATCAGCCATACTTGCAGTCAGAGCGAGAGAGTGTTTATGCGCGCTATTATCGTGTGCTGGAGGCAATGCAGCTTGTTTATACTTGTTTCTGCACTGCAGAAGAACTAGTTCTAAGCCGTAGAGCCCAATTAGCTGCTGGGCGTCCCCCCCGCTACACAGGTACATGTGCTCGTATGAGCAGTGCTGAACGGCAGGAGCGGCTGAATAGTGGTCTACAGCCGACACTGCGTTTTTGTGTTCCCATCGGACAGATTATAGAATTTAAAGATTTGGTCCGTGGTTTACAGCGTTTCTGCAGCGATGATATAGGTGATTTTGTTATACGCAGGGCTGATGGCACGCCACAGTTTTTATTCGCTAATGCAGTAGATGACAACTTAATGGAGGTTACGCATGTACTACGCGGTGAAGACCACCTCGCAAATACTCCACGGCAGTTGTTATTACTGGAGGCTTTAGGATTATCGGCTCCCAATTATGGTCACTTGCCATTGATTGTTGGAACTAATGGGGAACCTCTTTCTAAGAGATTAGGTGATCTCAGCGTGCGGAAATTGCGCGCGGTCGGATATTTCTCAGAGGCTCTGCTGAACTATCTTGCACGACTTGGACATAGCTATGGGAGTGATCTATGGATGGATTGGAATGAATTAGCAGCTGGGTTCTCACAGGAGCGTCTTGGCCATGCTCCAGCACATTACGACGAAATTCAATTACTACATTGGCAAGCTGAGGCTATTAGACATGCTTCCATAGAACGTTTATGGTGTTGGATGGGCCCCAAGGTCTGGGAGCTTGTACCAACTAAACTAGCTGAAGAATTTGTTATCACAGTGCGATCTAATATTCGCTTCCCCGTCGATGCTTTGTTCTGGGCAGAGCGTCTCTTTAGTACAAAAATGATTAGAAGTGCTGAAAGTCAAGATGCTATTAATACAGCAGGCCATGAGTTTTTTGGTGAAGCGTTAGCAGCCTACAATCAAAATGGTGCTAACTACCAAACTCTAATATGTGAATTGCAACGAAGAACTGGTGCTAAAGGGAAGAATTTATTCATGCCATTGCGTGCGGCATTTACTGGTGAAACGCATGGCCCAGAACTAGCTCGTATTCTGACGATACTCCACCATACAGAGACTGTGCGGTGTCGTCTACTATCTTGCATATGAAGACAGCAATAATCTTTTCTTGAGAAATATGTATGTTAAGAATTTTCAACAGTATGACCAGTAAAAAGGAACCGTTTCAACCAATTGATCCACGCAAGGTACGTATGTATGTTTGTGGTATAACTGTTTACGATTACTGTCACATCGGACATGCTAGAGTAATGGTATTTTTTGATATAGTGATACGTTGGTTAAAACATCAAGGATATGATGTCATATATGCACGTAATATAACTGATATAGATGACAAGATCATTCAACACTCTCAGAAAAATAATGAGAATTTTCAAAACCTGACTGCAAGATTTATTAAGGCAATGGATGAAGATTTAGGTAAATTGGGCGTACTGCGGCCAACATACGAACCGCGTGCGACTGAAGCTATAGATGATATCATCAATATGATTAAGAAATTGATTAATAAGGGTTTTGCTTATATCGGTGTTGGCGGTGATGTATATTACGATGTAAGCTGCTTTAAGGATTATGGGCGTCTAGCTAATAAGAAATTGGAAGATTTGAGAGCTGGATTTAGGGTTGGAGTAGAAGAGTATAAGGTCGATCCGTTGGATTTTGTGTTGTGGAAGATGGCAAAAGCTGGAGAACCTGGGTGGTCCTCCCCATGGGGAGTAGGGCGGCCTGGTTGGCATATCGAATGCTCTGCTATGTCTGCACGCTGTTTGGGTGAAAATTTTGATATTCATGGTGGCGGCATAGATCTGAAGTTCCCACATCACGAAAATGAGATCGCTCAGTCAGAGGCTTTCTATGGTCATCGCCATGTAAATGTTTGGATGCATAATGGCTTTGTTCAGTTAAACCAGGAAAAGATGTCTAAATCAACTGGTAATTTCTTCACTATTAAAGAGGTGCTACAGTATTATCAGCCAGAGGTTGTCAGACTATTTATCCTTTCGAGCCATTATAGAGGACCATTAAATTATGGGGAAGCGAATTTAGATCAAGCCAGAGAGTCTTTGACCAGACTTTACATGACCCTGCGTAGTATACCAATTGTGCAAGATGTAAAAGTTGAAGTTGAAGAAGTATGGGGTACACGGTTTGCAAATGCAATGAATGATGATTTCAATACTCCTGAAGCTTTAGCAATACTATTTGAACTAGCCCGTGAAATAAACAGATTACGTTATAAAAATCCAGAAGCAGCATTCAGTCTTGGAGCTAGCTTACGCAGATTATGTAATCCCCTTGGGTTACTACAGGTTTCCCCAGAGAAGTTCCTAAAATGGTCAGGCGGCGGTCAAGATAATCTAACTAAGGAGTTAGCAGTAGCAGTAGAGCGCATTGATGATCAACAAATTAATGTTCTTGTTGCTGAGCGTACTGCGGCTCGTAGAGCCAGGAATTGGGCAGAAGCTGATCGGATTCGCATCTCTCTACATGATTCTGGTATAGTACTCGAGGATACAGTGCAAGGAACTATTTGGCGACGCCGTATATAAAAATATACTTGACCCCTGTTAGAATAATAAAGAATAATCCGTGACCATCCTTAGCTGGTATATAGACTGTTGGTTTTAGCTGATGACGGGGTATAGCGCAGCCTGGTAGCGCACCTGCTTTGGGAGCAGGTTGTCGGGGGTTCGAATCCCTCTACCCCGACCAAATTGTTATCAAACAGCTTTACAGCGCAGCTATCGCGCCTGTAGCTCATGCGGATAGAGCATCAGCCTTCTAAGCTGAGGGTAGCAGGTTCGAATCCTGCCGGGCGCGCCAAATTCTCGGCCGATTTGAGTTTAATTTCATTCAGTGGTGGACGTAGCTCAGCTGGCAGAGCTCCGGATTGTGGTTCCGGTCGTCGTGGGTTCGAATCCCATCGTCCACCCCAGAGTACAAACTTGCTTTTTGAAAAGATTTTTGATTCTATCATAACTGTCTTTGGGCCGTTAGCTCAATTGGTAGAGCAGTTGACTCTTAATCAATTGGTTGTAGGTTCGAGTCCTACACGGCCCACCATCTATAAAATTCAACTGGTTTTATATCTAATCTTATTTTTTGGGAACTGGGGTTTTTTATCAACTGTTAATTTAATGGTCATCAGCCGTCGCTATTTTGGTCGGATTATGTAGAAGAGTTACGTCCTTGCTTCCTAGTTGAGTGTGGTAGGTGGATGTATGCTGTCGGCAGCCCTCGGATTATTTATAAAATACGGCAGGTTATGGCTAGATAGGGCTATGCAAGAAATGGGCTGACCGCCGGTCCACAATTGAAATGGCGGTGTTAAACTTAGCAGCTTTATCAAGCTATTGATTGCGAGAGTGGCGGAACTGGTAGACGCGCTGGATTTAGGTTCCAGTGGGGGTGACCCGTGAGAGTTCGAGTCTCTCCTTTCGCACCATTTATACCACTGTCCGGTCCGTATACATTAATACTGAGAGATACGCCCGGCCCGGGTGCTAGGTTAATGATGTAAAAAGATCAACAGGTTTGAGGTATATTAATAATGCAGGTTTCAGTTGAAACTCTGAGCGATCTGGAACGCCAGGTGACGGTACAAGTGCCTGCCGAAAGATTTGCTAAGGACCTTCGGGACCGGTTGCTTTCTCTATCCAGACAGGTAAAGGTAGACGGATTTCGTCCTGGAAGGGCACCACTTAGGTTAGTTAAAAGGATATACGGTGAACGTGTCCGCTATGAAACCATCACCGATTTGATAGAGAATAGCCTGCGCGAAGCTTTGTCCCAGGAAAAGCTCAGCCCGTTGGGCACTCCAAAGATAGAAGCAAGAAATCTAGAAGATGGTCAGGACTTAGAATATTCAGCAGTTTTTGAAGTTATGCCTGAGTTCGAGCTAGCTGGATTCGATGATATCCAGATAGAGCGGCCAGTAGCTGAAGTGACCGATCAAGATATAGATACCATGATCAAAACACTGCAGATACAACGGGCAGTTTGGAATTTAGTAGACCGTCCTTCTTGTGCGGGTGATCGAGTACGAATTGACTTCGAGGGTACCATAAATGGCAATTGCTTTACTGGTGGTAAAAGCTCAGATGTGAGCTTGATTCTAGGTAAAAGTTCTATGCTGAAAGATTTTGAAGATAGGTTGATAGGTTTGGACGCGGGGTCACAGACTGTATTTGATCTAAGTTTCCCAGAAAGCTACCAGGATTTGAGTATTGCCGGTAAGACTGCGAATTTCCTAGTAAAACTACATACCGTTGAAGAGGCAATTCTACCAAATGTGGATGAAGCCTTTGCTGAGAGTTTCGATATCAAGGAACAAGGTGTTGCTGGATTACGCAAATCTCTGCGTAACAATATGGAACGGGAACTACGTGGGTATATCAAAGCAGTTGTAAAGCGTCAAGTCATGCAGAGGTTATTAGATACTAATAAAATTCCTCTTCCGAAGATACTAATAGAAGTAGAGATTGAGAAATTAACAAGGAAACTGTGCGTTCCAAATTCTAATAAAGAAGGAGTTCAGAGGTTTGAAACTAGGGTATTAGAAAATGAGGCCCGCCGTCGGGTCGCCCTAGGTTTGCTAATTTACAAACTAGCAGAGATAAAGAATATAAAAACTGATGAGTTGCGGGTGCACGACTATTTAGAAAATATAGCCTCTACTTATCAAGAACCTGCCGAGATGCTGAGGTGGTATGAACAAACTCCACAGGCACTTGATAACGTCCGTGCCCTTGTGCTCGAGGACCAAATCGTTGATTGGGTGTTGGAGCGTGCTCATATTGTTGAAAAATCTAGTACCTTTTCTGAGATTATAGCATCCTCCTGATAGAAATCTTGCTGATGTATAGGAACAGAGGACACCTAAATGAGTGAATACGGTTATTCAATCAACACTCGTGCACTTAATCTCGTGCCGATCGTTGTCGAACAAACCGCGCGCGGCGAGCGAGCCTACGACATTTACTCGCGCCTCCTTAAAGAGCGTGTGGTGTTTCTGGTGGGGTTAGTAGAAGATTACGTCGCAAACTTGGTAGTTGCACAATTGTTATTTTTAGAAGCTGAGAATCCTGATAAAGATATTCATCTCTATATCAATTCACCAGGGGGTGCGGTTACCGCTGGATTAGCGATTTACGACACTATGCAGTTTATCAAACCAAATGTCAGTACCATGTGCATAGGTCAAGCAGCCAGTATGGGTGCACTCCTCTTAGCTGGTGGTGCTGCCGGTAAGCGTTTTTGCCTGCCACATTCACGGATGATGATCCATCAACCGTTGGGTGGTTTTCAAGGGCAAGCTAGCGATATTGATATCCATGCTCGAGAAATTATGCTAGTAAGAGATCGCCTGAACCTCATTTTATCCAGGCATACTGGCCAACCGGTTGAGAAGATTGCAATCGACACCGACCGTGATAATTTTATGGGAGGTAGTGAAGCAGTCGAGTATGGATTGATCGACGCTGTTTTAACTAAGCGCAACCCAACAACCTGAATTTGGCATATTAATCGATTTATCACCTGTTATCACCTGATTATTTCAATATGCTAGCGAAAGAAAGTCGTGCCCAGGAGATTGAGGGCAGCCGCGCGATGATGAGAAAGGTGGATATTATGAGTAGAGACCGAGGTGACAGGAGCGAAGAAGACAAGCTACTGTTATATTGCTCCTTTTGTGGCAAAAGCCAGCACGAGGTGCGCAAACTAATAGCTGGGCCCAATGTGTTCATTTGTGATGAGTGTGTTGAGCTTTGCAACGATATCATTCGAGAGGAAATGGAAGAGAATGCTCCTACTGCTGCCAGCAAGCTACCAAAGCCACAAGATATTAACCTGGCTCTTGATGAATATGTCATCGGGCAGGAGAGGGCTAAAAAGGTGCTGTCTGTAGCGGTTTATAACCATTTTAAACGCTTAGAATTGAAACGTAACGGCCGCCGTACTAAGGATGCTGATGTTGAGGTCGCTAAGAGTAACATTTTGTTGATAGGACCAACTGGATCTGGAAAAACGCTTCTGGCTGAGACTTTAGCTCGGTTATTGAACGTACCTTTCACTATTGCTGATGCCACTACTCTGACCGAGGCTGGCTATGTTGGTGAAGATGTCGAAAACATCATTCAGAAACTTTTGCAAAAGTGTGATTACGATGTCGAAAAAGCGCAAACAGGGATTGTATATATTGATGAGATCGATAAGATTTCTCGTAAATCTGATAATCCTTCCATTACACGCGATGTTTCCGGTGAGGGTGTACAGCAAGCTTTGCTCAAATTAATTGAGGGGACCATGGCTTCTGTTCCTCCTCAGGGTGGACGTAAACATCCCCAGCAAGAATTTCTTCAAGTAGATACTGCTAATATCCTGTTCATTTGTGGGGGAGCCTTTGCCGGTTTGGATAAGCTGATCCTCAGCAGATCTGAGAAGGGAGGTATTGGTTTCTCTGCTGATGTTAAAAGCAAGGATAGCAGCCAGTCTGTTGGTGAGGTATTGATGGATGTCGAACCAGAGGATCTAATTAAATATGGGCTTATCCCAGAATTTGTTGGTCGCTTGCCTGTTGTTGCCACATTGACAGAGCTAGATGAAAGTGCATTGGTACGCATTTTAGTTGAACCAAAAAACGCCATCGTCAAACAGTTTAATAGGCTATTTGAAATGGAGGGCAGCGAATTAGAATTCCGGGAAGATGCCTTACAGGCGATTGCGCATAGAGCAATGGAACGAAAGACAGGTGCACGTGGGTTACGAACTATCCTTGAACATATGCTGCTCGATACTATGTACGAGCTCCCTAGCATGCAAAATGTTGTTCACAAGGTTGTAATCGATAATTCCGTGATAGAAGGTCGTGAAAAACCTTATTTTATCTACGAAAATACTGAGCGCCGTGCATTAGCCAATGATTGAAATTACAGTCTGGGTATCAATTCTTTGTTGACAGAGTGAAGTGAGGCGTGCTGCTTTCTCCCGCCGGCTCATTATGCTAGGTCGTGGAGTTTATATCTTAGTAAGCCGGCATGAGCCGTTCAATTTCATCCGGTTTAAACATTGAGGCCCTGCCATGAAGCAGAACGAAGCCAAATCTGAAAATTCTCATAACCAAACTTTGGTGCCTGTATTGCCACTGCGCGATGTAGTTGTCTACCCAAATATGGTTATCCCACTGTTTGTCGGCAGAGAAAAATCCATTCGCGCGCTTGATCTAGCTATGCAGGGAGATAAGCGAATTGTACTGATTGCACAGAAAAGTGCTGAAGTAGATGACCCCAACACCGGTGAGCTCTATGCTATTGGTACTCTATCTAATGTATTGCAACTGCTGCGGTTGCCAGACGGTACCGTTAAGGTATTAGTAGAAGGTAACCAGAGAGTCTGCATAAATCATTTTACAGAAACACAGCCCTATTTCGTCGCAGCTATATCACCCTTAGAATCGGTGATGGAAGAAAATGCATCACAGGAAATCCAGGCACTTAAACGTTCATTGCTTAGTACCTTTGAACAATATGTTAAGATTAATAAAAAGATACCCGGTGAGGTACTGAACTCTGTTTCTAACATCGATGATCCAAATAGGCTCGCCGATACTATTGCCGCTCATATGACTCTTAAGCTAGTTGAAAAGCAGAAAATATTAGAAATTCAGGATTTGTGCCGATTACTTGAACACATTCTAACTTTAGTAGAAGGTGAGATCGACATCTTACAAGTCGAGAAGAGGGTCCGTGGCCGTGTCAAACAACAAATGGAAAAGAGTCAAAGAGAGTATTACCTAAATGAGCAAATGAAGGCGATTCAAAAAGAACTTGGTGATTTGGAAGAGGTACCTAATGAGATTGAAGAACTGACACTGCGTATTGAAAAGGCTGGGATGCCAAAGGATGCTAGGAGTAAGGCACAGGCTGAGCTAAATAAGTTCAAAATGATGTCACCAATGTCAGCTGAGGCGACGGTAGTAAGAAACTATATCGATTGGTTAGCAAACGTTCCTTGGAAGAAGCGTACTAGGATCCATCGGGATTTGGTAGCTGCGGGTGATATTCTTGAATCAGATCATTATGGTCTGGAAAAGGTCAAAGAGCGGATACTCGAATACTTAGCGGTCCAGCAGAGAGCTCGTAAATTGAAGGGACCGATTTTGTGTCTAGTTGGTCCACCTGGGGTTGGAAAGACTTCTCTGGGCCGTTCCATTGCTCGCGCTACTAACCGTAAATTCGTACGAATGTCTTTGGGAGGTGTGCGTGATGAGGCAGAAATTCGTGGCCACCGCAGAACTTACATTGGTTCTCTACCTGGGAAAATCGTCCAAAATTTGGTCAAGGTTGGGGTGCGTAACCCGCTATTTCTTTTTGATGAGATTGACAAGATGTCAATGGACTTTCGGGGTGATCCGTCTTCAGCTTTACTCGAGGTACTCGATCCGGAACAAAACAACACATTTAACGATCACTATCTAGAAGTTGATTTCGATCTTTCTGACATTATGTTTATAGCTACAGCTAATACTCTCAATATTCCTCCCCCTTTGCTCGATCGTATGGAGGTTATCCGTATACCTGGCTATACTGAAGAAGAGAAGCTGAATATTGCTACCCGTTATCTAGTATCCAAACAGATCAGTAACAATGGACTGAAGAAAGGTGAATTAGAGATATTGGATGAGTCTATCTGCAACATCATACGCTTCTATACACGAGAGGCTGGCGTACGCAATCTGGAGCGAGAAGTTGCTAGGATTTGTCGAAAGGTTGTTAAGGAGGTAACCATGCATTCAATAGAGGGAAAGACAGTGGTTGACACGGAGATGTTGGAGAAGTATTTGGGTGTACGGCGCTTCCGTTATGGGCTGGTAGAGGAGCAGGATCAGGTAGGGCAGGTAGCTGGGTTAGCCTGGACTGAAGTTGGTGGGGAATTGCTACGCATTGAGGCTGCGCTAGTACCGGGTAAGGGCAAGTTGATCCATACTGGTCAGTTAGGAGAAGTGATGCAGGAATCCATCCAGGCTGCATTGACAGTGGTTCGTAGCCGTGCTGATGTTCTCGGTATCAGACCAGATTTTCATCAAAAATATGATATACATATTCACGTGCCAGAGGGTGCAACTCCTAAGGATGGTCCCAGTGCTGGCATTGGGATGTGTACTGCTCTAGTATCGACACTCACACGTATTCCAGTGCGGGCTAGTGTCGCTATGACTGGTGAAATCACCTTGAGGGGAGAGGTCCTACCTATCGGAGGACTTAAGGAGAAGCTTCTAGCAGCACATCGTGGTAGTATCTCTACGGTGGTGATTCCCGAGGAGAATCGAAAGGATCTAGCTGAGATACCAGGGAACATTCTTGCTAAGCTTGATATACGGCCGGTCCGTTGGATTGATCAGGTGTTGGAAATCGCTTTACAGACTTTACCTGCCCCTAAATTACCAGAAGCAGTAGAACCAAACTCTAGCCCGGTTACAGAACATGAATCTGCTGCTAGCAGTTCTCTGAAAAGTATCAGAGCTCACTGAAGGAGTAAGTATGCTGGTTGACACTACTTTAAGTGCCCTGTTATAAGAAAGCTCTCTATCTTTGCTTTGATAGTGAGGAGGGCGCTTGTGAATAAGACTGAGATAATTGTTGAAATCGCTAAGGCGACGGATTTATCTAAAGTTGCATCTGGTAAGGCTTTAGAGGCTGTATTAGAAGCAATCGGAAAATCCCTAAGAAAGGGTGAAGACGTTGTTCTGACCGGTTTTGGGACTTTTTCTATACGGAAACGCTCTGCAAGGGTTGGCCATAACCCAAAAACTGGTGAAGCTATAGAAATTAAAGCTAGTAAAACACCAATATTCAGGGCTGGAAAAGTACTGCGTGATGGAATAAAGTAACATATTATTTTTAGGGTGCTTAGCTCAGTTGGGAGAGCATCGCCCTTACAAGGCGAGGGTCGGGGGTTCAAGCCCCTCAGCACCCATTACCCATTGTGTATCGATCTAATAAATACCGGAGCGG
>CAIRZE010000054.1 GCA_903882995.1 uncultured Candidatus Competibacteraceae bacterium | reverse complement strand
GGACAACGACTCCTAAAAATAGCGATAGCAGTAAGGGAGAGGCAACTGGGAACAACAGGCTGAGGAGAACGCAAGCAACAACAGCAAACACCAGTTTTTCATTAGATGTTATGGTTCTAGTTTTCTCTGTTGGCATTGGTAATGATCGGAGATGTTCAGGTATCATCATCTTGATGAGGTAAGGATACCCTCCATAAGCCAGCCCAAGATAGAGATATGCTACCACTGTGATTGGTACAAACAGCGGTTTTGCAAGCATCAGAGATGTGAATAGCACCATTGGTCCATCCGCACCACCAATTATAGCTACTGACGCTGCTTCTCCAGAGTGTAAGCCCATCGCGACTGCTATTGGGTACACTGTTGCAGTACCTAATTCCGCAAACAGCGCTAGAATCATGCTCTGATAAGGCCTAGCCATCACAAAACCTACATCTAGCAATGTGCCGATACCCATAAATACGAAACATGCGATCAGACCATTGCTGAACATGAAGGTATATATTGGTTGAAGCCAGTCGATTTGTAGAATATTAATCAGCGCGTCGGTATTCTGCGCTAGTGGAGCAACGTGTAAAGTACCAGCAATCTGGCTAGGAACAGCTTGGCCAGATGCTCTAATTGTATCAAAAGTCATACCACTGGCAGGATCCATATTGTAAAAAAACATTACACTAGCGTTGACGGTTGCCATGCCCAATCCCATAGGGATCATTAACAAGGCTTCTAAAACACCTTTGCGTCCAAGATAGAAAAGAAAGAATCCAAGGAAGATCAAAAACACGCGACCCAAAGCGATCTTGGGGTCAGTTGAAAACCCCTGAATTAGCGTGTTGATCCCTTGGAACAGATCGAGAAAGTTCAGGGATTCCATAAAGAGTGCTCCAAGTTTAACCGATAGTCAGCAACACCTGCCCAGCGTCAACCGGATCTCCAGCCTTGACAACAATGTTGGTGATTTTACCACCATGCTTAGCGAGTACGGGAGTTACCATTTTCATAGCTTCTAGAGAGATTAGCTTATCGCCCTTGTTAACTTCTTGACCAACACTAACGTGGACCTCCTGTACCACGCCTCCAAGAGGGGCAATCTCATCACCTGGAGTAGCTGTAACTGGAGTAGCAGCTGTGGTGGTAGGATGTACTACCGGTGTAGTAGTGACATGCATACTACCAGGTGACGGATACAGAGTCTGAACATCTTCTATTGAAAGATCCTCTACAGCTACGATGTACTGCTTACCTTCGATAGTGATACGAAATTTCTTTTCCATAGTATTCTTCTCTTCGCAGAATGTGGAATTTGTAGGGATTCAGTTATCCAAAAGTTCAGTGCGGTGCACGAGGAGCATGGGAAGTATGATGAGTAGTGCGCGCTTCAGAAGTCCAGCCGAAGCTACGATTAGCAATCTCAATGTGGACGATACGGTGCATACCAATCATCAAGGTGATAGCTGCAGAGATAGCAGCGATATGCTCTTGTGGTATCTCTGAAATGATGACTGTTTTATTAACATCGGCAGTCATAGATTTAACAGGAGCGATATCTCTAATTTCAGTTTTTACCTGACGCGACAGTAAAATCACGATGCCACGAATGATAGTCGCGACCAGCATCGAAATAATAATCACGATGCTGTAGATGATGAACATGTCGCTAACAGCGTCCCAAGTGGTGTAAGTCTTCATTAGTGAATTTCCGTTGGGTTGGTGCAGAGCGACGTAATGCTTAAAGTGGAATGTCGCCATGCTTCTTAGCTGGTCGCAATTCTCTCTTATTAAGCAATTTACGCAGTGTAATAGTAATCGTAGAACGGGTGTCTGCCGGTTCAATTACATCAGTAATGTATCCACGCGAAGCAGACATATAGGGCGATGCAAACTTGGTGCGATATTCCTCCACCAACTCTTTGATCTTAGTCTTCCTTTCTTTATCGTCTTTGATACCCTTAATTTCACCACGATATAAGATATTAACAGCACCTTCTGCACCCATCACTGCTATCTCGGCAGTAGGCCAGGCGTAGACTGCATCCGCCCCCATCTCTTGAGCGCACATCGCTAGATAGGAACCACCATAGGCCTTACGTAGAATGATTGTGATCTTTGGCACTGTGGCAGAGGCATAAGTATAGAGCATTTTAGCCCCATGGCGTATGATACCGCCGCGTTCTTGTTCAATGCCAGGTAGAAACCCTGGTACATCTACTAACGTCACTAAAGGGATATTGAAGGCGTTGCAAAAGCGAATGAAGCGCGCACCCTTATCAGAAGCATCTATATCCATCGCCCCCGCTCTTACTAGTGACTGATTAGCTAGGATGCCAACTACTATACCTTGGACGCGTGCAAATCCAACCACAATATTACCTGCCCAACCAGCGTGTACTTCCAAAAACTGGCTGTTATCCACTAGCCGATGTATGATTTGACTGACATCCATCGGCTCAGCAGAAGTTGCTGGTATCAGTGCGTTGATTTCTTCATCAGGTGATAGATCGAGGTCAGGATCAGGTCTATGTGGCGGATCTTCGGTATTATTAGACGGTAGATAACTCAACAGAGTCTTGGCAATCTGAATTGCATGCCGATCATCCTCAGCAATAAAGTGCACGTTCCCACTTACTGTAGCATGCATTTCAGCACTGCCTACTTCATCCAGGCTGGTGGTACGGCCGGTAACCGCTTTTATGACTTCCGGTCCAGTAATGAACATATAGGCATTATGCCTAGTCATTATTATGTAATCCATCAGTGCAGGCGAATACGATGCACCGCCAGCGCATGGTCCAGCGATGATTGCGATCTGTGGCACTACCCCAGAAAGTAGCACATTGTTGTAGAATACTTCACCATATCCAGATAATGCATCTACTGCCTCCTGAATACGGGCGCCTGCAGAGTCCTTAAATGCTACTACCGGCATTCCAGTTTTTAATGCGAGCTGCATAGATTGTACAATTTTATTAGCATGCATTTTACCAAGAGTTCCGCCCATCACAGTGAAATCTTGGCTAAAGGCTGCAACCGGCCGGCCATCCACAAATCCGGTACCGACTATTACGCCATCTGAGGGTAGTTCTTTGTCGGCCAATCCAAAATGTTTACCTGAGTGTTTAGCATGGGTTGCTATTTCTTGGAACGTGTCTTCCTGAAACAGCGTTAATAGTCGTTCTCTAGCGCCTAGTAAACCTCTAGCATGGCGTTCCTGGAGCTTGTCTTCACCGCCCCCTGATAGAACCTTAGCACGTCTTTCCCGCAGAGTTTCAAGTTGTTTTTCTGATAGCATGAATCCTACCTCTTATCATTTAATTTGAACAATGCATATTGAATAATCAGTTTGCTATGCAAGTAGCCTACAGTAGAAATCCTGGTTCAGGATAGGATATCCGATTAGGGATAATAAGTTATCATTGCGTTGCCTCATTAGTATTTAATTAGTGCTTTAGCATTTAAGGGTAGCTGAAATCTAACTAAACGCGACAGCCAGCGATTTTTTATTTCCGAGTAGATTGGATTTGAGTCTCTAGTTTGACTCTCATGAGTTAATTATCTACTGAATAAGAGGCATTAGGCATTAATACTGCTAGATTAGTAATACACTGTTAGACCCATCAAATTTCCATATTGCGTGCTGAGACAGATATGGTTAGTGTTGTAATGGGACTCTGGCTGTTGTGGGCTCAATATAATGAGCAGCATTACGTGTATCGTGTATGGAAAACGCCGTAGGATTTTTCAGATACTATCTTTTATCTTTTAGTAGTAGTGCATACCAGTAGCACCCACAAGATAAATGGCGCCATAGCTTAAAAGCGTCATTAACGCGTCAAACCTCATGTTTGAGGTGCTTGATCAAGTTATGGGAAGAATAGCAGATATTTCTGATTTCCCAGAATCTTTTGATGGTATCTGCCATGAGGATGTAGTCTCATTACTTTCCGGAATGAACCTAGTCAGATCACAGCGTCGATGAACGCGCTTCATGGCTAACTGATT
>CAIRZE010000053.1 GCA_903882995.1 uncultured Candidatus Competibacteraceae bacterium | reverse complement strand
TTTACACATTGAGTAGTAGAGAAATAAAATGAGATATTTATTGCTAATTGTCTTTTTTGCTTTTAACGCACTCGCAGCAGAAGTTAACAGTTCTATAAATATCGAGAACCTACGAGCACTCGAAACTCCTCATGGAGCGAGCACTGGCGTTATCTATATGGATATTATCAATAATGGAACTGCTGATCGCTTGCTCGGTGCCCAGGCAGATAGTGTAGCTGCTACCACCGAGTTGCACACATCACACTTTGAAGGCGACCTCGTGCATATGCGTGAGGTTAATGCGCTCGATATCCCTAGCAGGGAGATCACTCCGCTGAAGGCAGCTGGTGCGCACCTGATGCTTATTGATCTGAAGCAACCTCTACAAGCTGGTCAAAATTTTACCCTATTTTTGCATTTTGAAAGGGCTGGGATTATGCAACTATCTGTGCCAATTCAGAAACACCAGATTACTACACACTAGCACGCCTCAATCAAGAAATGTGCAAATTAGTTATGTAATGATCCACAGTCCAGGGAGAGGGCCGGGCCGGTGTCTTGTAAGAGAGCTTGTGGGCCGTGTCCGGTTCGAACGGACGACCAACAGATTAAAAGTCTGCTGCTCTACCAACTGAGCTAACGGCCCCTCGGGATGGGTAATCCTACAACAATCACTAGAAACCGCAAGTCTTAATTTATCAGTAACCTATATTTCTCGTCTTTATCTATTTATAGATATATCTATAAATAACAATAGATTATCTATTTAAAAATAGCTAACTCTCTTCGATACAATGCTGATCTCTCTAACTACCTTTGGAGAGTTCATGAAAAATGCATATCGAACAGCAGAAACTAAACTGTTTTAGCAGTTGACCACAACAATAAATAGGATGGCCAGGCGGCGGAGGGTCTCAGCAGCAGATCAGTGTAAGGATTGCAACCTAAGGTTAGCAAGCTCAGCGGCATGGGTATCTGGATAAACCTGTAACAATTTTTCCAATACCTCTTTTTCCCTGAAAATATCATCTTTTTCTCCATAGATATAGCCCAACTTTAATAAAGCATCAGGCAATAGCTCGCTTTTTGGATATTGCAATCCCAAATTGATGAAGGCCTCTTTAGCAGCGTTATGATCCCCAATCTTGTAATACGATTCCCCTAGCCAGTACTGTATATCTCCTGCCAGTTTAGTATTTGGATAGGTGACCAGAAACCGCTGAAAGCCTGCGATTGCTTCAGGATAATGGCTAATTTGAAATTCATTCAAAGATACATCGAAAGCAGCCTGTTCTTCCGTTCCAGCTTTGATTACTGAGGGTTCGGTATTGCGACTGGTTACGGCCGTCGCTCGTGGTTGCACTGGTGCTTGTACAACTTTTTGTGTTTGCATTGGTGTTCTAGATTGTCGAGAGTTAGGAGTAGTAGGTCTTTCACCGACTTCTATTGAGAGATCAGCCTTTGGTAGATCAATATTACCATCTTGTGGATACTGAGATCCTGATAATTCCTGATCTTGGATGAGCATCTCAATCTGATGCCGTTGGATTTCCATCTCGCCTCTTATGTGCCTGACTTCCTCCTCTAATCGTTCTATCTGATCCAGCAACTCCAAAACTATAGTATTATCTGGGGGGCGTTGAGCATAACTGATCTCAAGCGATGTAAAGCTACTAAATATAATAGTTAATATCCAAAACAATCGATATCGAGACATCCATAACACCATATATCAGTAAACAATTTCCACGCGCCGGTTAAGTGCATAGCTTTGCTCGTCTTGCCCAGTAGTTGTTGGCCGTTCTTCACCGTAGCTGACAACACGAATCTGTTGAGGTGCAA
>CAIRZE010000052.1 GCA_903882995.1 uncultured Candidatus Competibacteraceae bacterium | reverse complement strand
TTTTCACTACCCACCTGACGCTGCTTAGCTGAAATCAAAATCATAGGTGTGCATCGTGTCGTCACCTGATTAAAATCATACGCGTACTAACCAGTAATGCCTACTACTCGAATTTTCGTCGGTCTATCAGGCGGTGTTGACTCCTCAGTCGCTGCCTTATTGCTCCTTGAACAAGGGTTTGAAGTACATGGAGTATTTATGAAAAACTGGGAAGATACTTACGAGGTGGGTTATTGCACTGGGGCTGATGATTTAGAGGACGCTCGAGCAGTTTGTAAAACGTTAGGCATACCTTTGCATCAAGTAAATTTTACAGCTGAATATCAAGAAAGGGTATTCCATAACTTCTTGAACGAATACCGGAGCGGCCGGACACCAAATCCGGATACACTATGCAATACTGAGATAAAATTTAGAGCCTTCTTAGAGCATGCGCGTAGGCTAGGCGCCGACCGCATAGCGACCGGTCACTACGCTAGGACTATTATGCAGGATGAACATTTGAACCTCTTTAAAGGTTGTGATCATAATAAGGATCAGAGTTATTTTCTTTATGGCCTTAATCAGGCCCAGCTGGCTAGCACGATATTTCCAGTTGGAGATTTTAGTAAAGCCCGAGTACGAGCACATGCAGCATCAGCTAATCTCATCACCCATGCTAAAAAAAGCAGTACTGGTATCTGTTTTATAGGAAAGCGTCCATTCCGAGAATTTCTCAGTAGATACCTCCCTATACAACCTGGCCCTATTTATTCTACTGAAGGTACGCTGCTTGGGGAACATAGTGGTCTAATGTTTCATACCATAGGACAAAGAACAGGACTTGGTATAGGTGGCCAACGTAACGGCAGCGGAGAACCTTGGTATGTAGTTGGAAAGGATCTAGTGCAAAATGCACTACTAGTTGCTCAGGGATGTTACCATCGCTATCTTTTCCATCGTCAGTTACAGGCTTCACAACTAAAATGGATAATTGGACATCCACCAAAACTACCTCTACGGTGTCATGCCAAGATCCGTTACCGACAGTCTGATCAGCCTTGTGTATTAGAGTCTCACCATGATACAAATATCACAGTTCGCTTTGACGAACTGCAAAGGGCTATCACACCTGGTCAAGCGGTCGTCTTCTACTCAAGTGATAAGTGTCTGGGAGGTGGTATAATCGATTTAGCCTATGATTAAAAATTAGGACATTAACTTAGATTAAAATTTTTAAAATTTAACGCTTACCACTTATACCTAAGACCGATCGAGACCGAGCTATCGTGCTTGCTGGTGAGCTGCAAGCTGCTTGCCTAATGTGCAGTATCGCGCGCCGTTTTAATACAGAAGACTTAGATACCTGTCTAGCAAGTTTACTAAAGATAGATGCGACTGGCAGCGTCGATATCTATTCTGACCTATATCATTTGCGCTCAGGACTGAACTTACCAGAGCGACAACTTAGAGATCCAATCGAATTAACAGGATATGCAGTCGCGCTGATTAGATTGGAACGAAAACTTTCCAAACGTAACGACTTATTGCAAGCCATTCGTGCTAGCTTAGGAGAAATTACCAGAAATCTGTCTAACTTCCTTCTAAATCATAGCAGTACCCTATAGCAGTACCCTTTCCCGTTTCTCAGACACATACATAAGGAGTGTCGGCACACTTTCACCTCGTATCATAGTTAATAGCGAGCAAATGCACCTCAATAATCCGGAAAACATAAATAAGATCCGCTCGCTGCTGCTGGCTGGCATCCGTGCAGCTGCCCTATTGCGGCAAAGCGGTGGTAATCGTCTTACTTTGCTGATCCGACGCAACCCTATGGGAAACTCGACCTCATGTTAGATAGTATAGGAAGCAATCCTAAACCTTACGATGTGCAGTAACAATGTTAGGCAGTTGACTAATTTTTTCAAGAATCTGGCTTAACTGTATAACATCAGTTATTTCAACCGTTAGCTTCATTTGAGCGATAGAGCTTTCCTCATCTGTGAGGGTATTCGTACCCATTACATTAACTTGGTCGTTTGCTAGAATTGATGTAATATCCCGTAACAACCCTGAGCGATCATATGCTATGACGATTATATCCACTGGATAAGTAGCTGGTGTTTCTCCCCAGCCTACTTCAATTACGCGCTCGTGATGTTGACTAGCTAGACCTAGAAAATTAGTACAGTCCTGTCGGTGTATGGTTACACCACGTCCTTGGGTGATATAGCCAGCAATTAGCTCAAATGGTGCAGGCTGGCAGCAATGCGCCATCTGTGTCAGTAAGTGACCAACTCCACGAATTCTTACATCATCTCTACCAGGCAGTTCTGTATACCTAAACTTGCGTGAAATCGTTGAGCTTTCTACTGGGGCTGGTGGAGATGGCAACAATTCTTGAATTCTTGCTATCACTTGAGTAGTACTCAGGGCACCATGACCGATTGCTGCATGCAAGTCTTCTGAATTAGTGAAGCCTAGAAGAGTCGCAGCCTTCTCCAATTTGAAATTTCTGATGCTGAGTCGTTGAAGTTCCCGGTCTAGTGCTATCCGGCCGATAGATATACTTTTATCATGACCCTGTTGGGAAAACCACTGGCGAATCTTAGATCTAGCTCTGTTAGTCCTGATATAACCTAGATGCGGGCTAAGCCAGTCACGACTGGGTACACAGTTTTTAGCTACCAAAACTTCTACTTGTTCACCATTTTTTATTTCGTGATTCAGTGGTACTATCCGACCATTAACTTTAGCACCACGGCAACGATGACCAATTTCAGTATGTATATGATAGGCGAAATCTAGAGGTGTAGCTCCTTGGGATAACTCTACTATGGCACCTTTAGGTGTAATAGCATAAACTCTGTCCTGGAACGCCTCTGTTTTAAAGCGTTCTAGTAGGTCGCTGTCGTCAGTGATTTCATCCCGATACTCTAATATCTGGCGCAACCAAGCGATTTGCTGTTCGGCTTTGTTACTGCTAGTGTTTTCCACACCTTCCTTATAGCGCCAGTGGGCAGCTATTCCTAACTCAGCGTTTTGATGCATTTTATAGGTACGGATTTGTACCTCTAAGGCGCGGCCCTCAGGACCCACTACTGCGGTATGCAAAGATTGATATCCATTTAGCTTCGGGTGTACGATATAGTCGTCAAATTCTTGATGAATATGGTTCCAATTTGCGTGTACTACACCTAAAGCAGCATAACAGTCATTCACTGTATCAACCATTACTCGTACGGCACGTACGTCGAAAATCTGTTCAAAGAATAGGTTCTTCTTCTGCATCTTTCGCCATATGCTATATATGTGTTTGGCTCTACCACTAACTTCTGCACAAATGCCAGCCTGGTGCAAATAATCTCTTAGTTCTTTCATAACCCGAGAGATATAGCGCTCCCGATCAGCACGACGTTCATCAAGAGCGGTAGCGATTTGCCTATAAACGTTAGCATCTAGACAGCGTAAAGCCAAATCCTCCATTTCCCACTTAATTCTGCCGATACCAAGACGATTGGCTAGAGGTGTAAAGATATCTAAAGTTTCTCTAGCAAGCCGAGACCGCCACTCCTTAGAGGAATTGTCGATATTTCGTAAATTATGCAAGTGCATTGCCAACTTTATGAATACGACTCGGACGTCTTGCGCCATAGCCAGTAGCATTTTACGTAAGCTTTCTAACTGATTACCAGCATGTTGGCTACTCTGATGTAATTCTCCTATTGTATCTAACTTATTGATTCCCCGTACTAAACAAGCTATAGAAGAACCAAATTTTTCCTCTACCATGTTTAGATTCGTCTGCTCTGTTACAATTGATTCGTGTAGCAAAGCAGCTGCAATTACCTCGTAATCCATACCTAAATCTGCTGCTAGCAGGTCGGCAACTGCTAAATCTGGCTTACCGCTTAAAGCATATGCCATTCTTACAATATCAATTTGCTGAATTGGCCAATTAATTTGAAGTGTGTTTAACCAAGTGTCGAAATCTGCACCAGCAAGTGCAGTCTGCCTAGAACTGACCATAAGCATCACCAGAAAGCCCCTATGACTGAATGCAACATCTGTCGCAAGCAGTTGGGCATAAAGACCAGGGGTTCATTTAGTTAGGAATCGGTAAATCAAAAAGTTTTCTAACTAATGTCACTAGCCAGTTATTTTAACTGCTCAACTCTTATTCTCAACTGTATATAGAAGAAAGTAAGTGGTAATAGCAATGTAATTCGGACACTCTAAAATCATCAGAAGCAGCCGAGAAAGAATCAGAAAAGAACACCCACAAGTCCTAGTAATTATACTTATCCCTTATAATCTACACACTCACATACAAATAAAGAGTTTCTCTGTAAGTCTAACTTTACCATATGACATCTTAATAGGATGGTTTACAATAGGCCTTCCTTTGGATCAGCCTTACTGTTAATAATTTGACTAATTATACTGTCTGGCCCATCTCCATGCCCTTTATAAATTTTTTATAATATACCCAGAGATGAACCGGGTTTTGATAGACTTCTCCACTATTTAATATGTAGCACTCTGAAATCTAAAATCGCTGGTATATCTTTATAACTTCTGATTACTAAGAACAGCTAGCTGACATGCTATAAGAGAAAATCAAAGTAGAGAGAAACAATTTAAAGAGACCATGTGAATAGTCTCAGGCACTTTGGCATTGTAGATCAGATCGTTATAGCCACGAATTGAACACAACAGCTAGAGACAATAGTCATTGTTTCCGCAAATCCAACTATTAGCTATATATCACGACCTATAGAGTGTTAGTTAATCCATCTCGATACGGTAATTTTCGCACCCGGTCTTCGATAGTAGTATATGCTCAATGAAAAATTAATGGAAAATCATCCTTTAGATGATTCGCGCTATAATTAAAATAATCTTGTTGCGGAGTGACGCTTCAATCTAATAAATCTAGTATTTAATAGAACCAAGGACTCTGTGAAGCTAACGAGCTACTATAGATAGACCATAGATTGCGTAGTCTGAAATATCATTCTGCTATCAGATATAGTCTTCGCTGTTAAAATAAAAGAAAAGAGGATAAAAACGTGACGAGCCCGAAACTCAAATCTGAACTACAACTACTAATCGAAGCCCGCCACCACGATCCTTTTGCCTTGCTAGGACGTCATCCCCAAGACAAAAAAGTCACAGTACGCGTCCATTTGCCACACGCAAAAACAGTCAAGATTGCTGAGGGAAACCATCAGTTAGCGCGTATTCAAAATACTGACTTATTCGAATGGCATGGTAAAATAGACCAAGTTCCCAACCGTTACCGACTGATCTGGCGGGATACTGAAAACCACGAACACATAGCCTATGATCCGTACTGTTTTCCGCCACAATTACCAGATTTTGACCTATATCTATTTGGAGAAGGAAAACATTGGCATGCATATCGGTTTCTAGGCAGCCATTTACATGAGACAGATGATATTCCAGGGGTGTTGTTCGCAGTTTGGGCACCAAATGCCGAAAGGGTGAGTGTAGTCGGTGATTTCAATTGCTGGGATGGACGCACTCACCCGATGAGGGTCCGTGGTAGCAGTGGTATATGGGAACTTTTCATACCAGGGTTACATCCGGGAAATTTATATAAATTTGAGATCCGTAACCGCTGTAATGGAGAAATACTTGTTAAGTCTGATCCCTATGGTCAACAATTTGAAGTACGCCCTAGCAACGCTACTATAATTTCCAGACCTAGCTCATATGTTTGGCAAGATGAAGATTGGCTGGAGATGCGCAAGTGTTCCGACTGGCTCCATCAACCAATGTCTGTTTATGAGGTCCATCTCGGTTCCTGGCAACGTGGCTCAGAAGGCGAGTTTCTAAACTATAAGGTCTTGGCGAAGGAACTAGTCGACTACGTTAAAGACATGGGTTTTAGCCATATTGAGTTACTACCGATCACTGAGCATCCATTTGATGCATCTTGGGGTTATCAAGCCACAGGCTACTATGCACCAACTAGCCGCTTTGGCACCCCAGAAGACTTTCGCTACTTCATGAATTATTGTCACCACTGTAATATTGGCGTAATTCTAGACTGGGTACCAGCACACTTCCCCAAAGATGCACACGGATTAGCACGTTTCGATGGTGAGCCACTATATGAACATGCTGATCCACGTAAGGGTGAACATCTCGATTGGTCCACACTTATTTTCAATTATGGACGCTATGAGGTAAAAAATTTCCTGTTATCTAGTGCTATTTACTGGCTAGAGGAGTTCCATATTGATGGGTTACGGGTGGACGCCGTTGCTTCGATGTTGTATTTAGATTACTCTCGAGACGAATGGATTCCAAATAAATACGGTGGGCGTGAAAACTTAGAAGCAATTGAATTCCTACGTGAGTTAAACATTGTAGTGCACAGTGAGCACCCTGGAGCTGTAGTTATCGCTGAGGAATCAACATCCTGGCCACAAGTAACTAGACCAAGCCACCTTGGGGGTGGGGGGCTTGGATTCAGCATGAAATGGAACATGGGATGGATGAATGACACTCTACGCTATATTTCACAGAATCCAATACATCGCAAATACCATCACGATTTACTGACATTTAGTATGTTGTACTGCTTTAATGAAAACTTTATGTTACCTTTCTCACATGACGAAGTAGTACACGGGAAAGGCTCAATGTTGAGCAAAATGCCAGGTGATGAGTGGCAACGATTTGCTAATTTAAGGTTACTATATACATACATGTTTACCCATCCAGGCAAGAAACTGCTGTTTATGGGTACGGAATTTGGTCAAGGTACTGAATGGAACAGTGCTACCACACTCGATTGGTATGTGCTGCAGTATGGTTTCCACAAAGGATTACAGTTACTTGTAAAGGATTTAAACCGACTCTATAAGAGTGAGTCAGCTCTAAATCATTTCGAGTTTGAGTGGCAAGGCTTCGAATGGATAGATTGTCATGATGCAGGACAATCTATACTGAGCTATATCCGTAAGAAAGATGATGATTTTCTGATAATAATAGTAAACTTTACACCTGTACCACGGCATAATTACTATATTGGGGTACCAAGATTATGTCAATATACTGAAATCCTTAATTCTGATTCACATTACTATGGGGGTAGTGGGGTCGGAAACGGTGATACAAAGCTGATTGCTGAAGAACGACCGTGGATGGAAAAACCATACTCTGTCAGTATAAATTTGCCGCCATTAGGCGGTATTATCCTGCGACCTGAACCTTTGCAAAGTGAACCTGTTGTTAACGAAGTTGTTCATGAAAATGAAAAGGAGAAATTCCTAGATAATCCAGCTATTGATTTAACTTAGGGACAGCATGTTATTAAAAATGACTGTCTTATAGACAGATAAGGATTATTCTAAATCCGGATTAATGACCAAGGTAGTAAGGCGCGGCAGCTACCGCGCCCTATATTGTTATAGCATTTTTGATCCAAAATCGTCCTTCTCTTGCTTTTTAGAGGGCGACATTTACTCAGCTCTGTGAGGTGCTTTTTTCGGCTACTTATCATTATATTCACAATTCCCTCCGACAGTGACGATAGCAGAACAGTAAGTAGTGCGTACCTGCCTCTGGTATTTTCATGTTGTCCGCTATTAAACTAAATCTTCAATCTAACATATATATTCTCTTTGTACTAAAAACTCTTATAACATCTAATGACTAGTTTCAGTACTCTTGAATTCTGTATGGTAGATAATAAACTTCGTCTTTCTGAGAGATGCTAATCAGATTAGCTAAGATAGAAAGCGATAGAAAGCGAGTGTAGAAAGATATCACCATGCTGCTCTATCTTCACCCTGTCTAAAATGGTAATACAACTAATTAGGATCACTACAATATGCTAGGAGAAACTCGATATTCATCAATTTATAGTAAATAAGATGTTGATTACTTGGAGATTTTCTTGATCAAGTATAAATATATACTCTTCGCAGCGTCTCTCATAATGAGTGTCCCAGCCTATGACCAATCTGCCCGTGACTACATTAGCATTGTAGGTTCATCTACAGTCTATCCATTTGCAACGGCAGTTGCTGAACAGTTTGGTAAAGATAATTCTAGATTCAAGACGCCAAAAGTCGAATCGACCGGTACTGGAGGTGGATTTAAACTATTTTGTAGTGGTATTGGCGTACAGTAT
Source organism: uncultured Candidatus Competibacteraceae bacterium (assembly GCA_903882995.1). Lineage (GTDB taxonomy): Bacteria > Pseudomonadota > Gammaproteobacteria > Competibacterales > Competibacteraceae > Competibacter_A. The sequence goes on along the minus strand of CAIRZE010000052.1, from coordinate 19,206 downwards.
CCTGACATTGTTAATGCATCACGAGAAATTAAAAAATCCGAACTAGAAAACTGTACCAAAAATGGGGTAACTGACATAATTGAAATTAATATCGGCTTAGATAGCATAGTGCTTGCTTCTAATAGAAAAAATAAACAGATACCACTAACAATAAAGGATCTATGGTTAGCATTAGCTAAAAATACCCCAGATACCACTGGCAATTTAGTCATCAACAAATCAAAAACCTGGAAGGATATAAATCCTGATCTACCAGACACAAAAATTGAGATTTTAGGACCACCTCAGACTTCTGGTACTCGAGATGCTTTTGTCGATCTAATTATGAATCGTGGTTGTAGGGAGTTTGAGGCAATTAGAATAATAGAAAAAGCAGATGAAAAAAAGGCTAATGAAGCCTGCAGAATTATCCGTGGAGATGGTATTTTTATAGAAGTTGGTGAGAATGATAATCTTATCGTCAATAAGCTGGTTGCTAACCCTAACGCCTTAGGCATATTCGGTTATAATTTCTTGGAGGAAAATCTTGATAAGATACAGGGTGAAACTGTCAACGGTATCACACCGAGCATTGATAATATCATAGATGGTAAATATCCAGTGTTAAGACCCTTATTTATTTACGTTAAGAAAGCCCATATTGGGGTGATTCCTAGCATCAGAGAATTCATCACTGAATTTACTAGTGAGAAAGCTGTGGGAGAAGATGGCTACCTTAGTAGAAAAGGGTTGATTTCACTATCTGCTACCAAGCGAAAATTAGTTGCAGCAGAAGCTAACAACCTCAAAACCCTGGCCCCTTAACGGGATTGTTTTCGAAGCGTCGTCCGCTTGCTGGAAATGATTTCAGCGGCTGACGGCGTTTTTGTGTCATGGCGGAGAAATTATGCAGTTCTTCCTTCTGCTTGCGCTAGTTATACTGAGCGCTTGCGCCTACTTTATAGGCCGCAACCGTGCGTTCGTGGTTGCTAGTGGCAAAATACGTAACTTGCACTCTCTACCCAGCTTTTATGGTTGCTACACTGCCCTTTGGTGCGGGCTGCCAGCGCTCATTGTATTCTTAATTTGGGTAACCCTACAACCCGGGATACTCATTAATTTAGTACTATCAGGCCTTCCAAAGGAATTGCAAGACTTACCACAGGACAGGTTAAACTTGGTCGTCAATGACCTTAAGAATCTAGTCAGTGGCCACTTTATCTCAAACACACCGGACGGGATTGTCCTAGAAGCTGCTAACCGCTATCAAGATATGCGAGCTATCGGTAACGCCGCACTCCTAGTGACAGTTTTAACCCTAGTTAGCGGCGGTATCGCTTACGCTTGGTGCAAGATTTCTCCAAAGTTACGTGCTAGAAACTGTGTCGAGAGTGTAATCAACATTTTCCTAATCACTAGCTCGACCATTGCTGTCTTCATCACTATTGGCATTGTTTTATCGGTCTTATTTGAATCTATCCGTTTTTTTCACCAGGTACCGATCACCAAATTCCTATTTGGCTTGCAATGGAGTCCACAAATTGCTTTTAACTCCGATCAAGTTAGCCCTTCAGGAGCATTTGGTACGGCACCGCTATTCGCTGGCACACTGTTGATTTCCAGTATTGCCATGTTAGTTGCCGTACCAATAGGTCTAATGTCAGCTCTGTATTTATCTGAATATGCTAGCCCAAAGTTTCGTGCTATAGCAAAGCCAGCGCTGGAAATTCTAGCAGGTATTCCGACTGTGGTATATGGTTTCTTTGCTGCTTTGAACGCAGCACCATTGATACGCGAAATTGGTACTTTACTAGGACTACAAGTTGCTTCTGAAAGTGCGCTAGCAGCTGGCTTAGTGATGGGCATCATGATTATTCCGTTTGTTTCATCTCTTTCAGATGATGTAATTAATGCCGTGCCGCAATCGATGCGTGACGGTTCTTATGCTCTAGGCGCAACTAAGTCAGAAACTATTAAAAGAGTTTTGCTACCAGCTGCACTACCTGGCATAGTCGGCAGCATACTACTAGCTGTATCTCGCGCCATCGGAGAAACTATGATCGTTTTGATGGCTGCTGGCCTATCGGCCAACTTGACAGCTAACCCATTAGAGGCAGTTACGACGGTTACAGTCCAGATTGTAACACTATTAACTGGTGATCAGGAATTTGATAACTCTAAGACTCTAGCTGCATTCGCACTTGGCCTACTGCTGTTCATAGTTACGCTGATTCTCAATATCATCGCACTGCATGTGGTCCATAAATACAGAGAACAGTATGAATAAGATAATGCTCCCTGCGAGTACACCAGAGCGCCCTAAATCTGCTCGGCGTGATATTAAAACTATCGTTAATGCAAGCCTAGCTCGCCAGCACGCTGCTGAGAGACGGTTCCGCTGGTATGGACTAATAGCAATTAGCTTAGGCCTAGCGTTCGTACTGTTAATGTTTGGTAATATCATTGGCAAGGGATATAGAGCTTTTTGGCAAACTTATATTCAGATTCCAATTACTTTTGATCTATCAATTATGGATACCAGTGGCAGTGGTAAACGCGACCTACAAACTATTGATGGTGCCGACTATAGTGTATTGGTCCGTTCAGGGTTAAGAAAATTGTTTCCTAAAGCTGAGGGAAAATCACAACTGCGTGCTTTATACGGCCTGGTCAGCGCTGACTCTCCTTATGAACTGAAAAGGAAAATTCAGCAAACTCCTAATCTAATCGGGGTCGAGAAAGAAATTTGGTTACTTGCTTCCGCCCAAGTTGATACCCTCTTCAAGGGAAATATCAACCGTATGCTTGATGAATCTGAGCGGTCAATCAAGAATGACCAAATAGAATGGGTCGATAAGTTACAAGCCGCTGGTAGAATAGAAGAGAAATTTAACATAGCGCTGTTCATAAATGGCGACTCTCGAGAACCAGAACAAGCTGGTATTCGAGGTGCGTTAATGGGTTCTTTACTGACTCTACTGATAACCTTCTTATTATCATTTCCAATTGGCGTAGCGACAGCAGTTTATCTAGAAGAATTTGCTACTAAGGGTCGCTGGACCGATTTCATTGAAGTAAATATAAATAATCTAGCAGCAGTGCCATCAATAGTATTTGGCCTGTTAGGCTTAGCAGTTTTCATAAATTTCTTTGGTCTTCCACGATCTTCACCATTGGTCGGTGGACTGGTATTGAGCTTGATGACCTTACCAGTGATTATTATTGCCGGCCGTGCGGCCTTAGCATCTGTACCACCCTCAATCCGTCAAGCAGCGCTAGGAATGGGAGCATCTAAACTACAAATGGTAGGACATCATGTTTTACCACTGGCTATGCCTGGAATGTTAACTGGTTCCATCATCGGCATGGCACGTGCTTTAGGCGAGTCTGCACCATTGTTAATGATAGGTATGGTCGCCTTCATCGTGGATGTACCTAAAAATTTTTTTGATCCCGCCACTGTGTTACCAGTACAAATTTATCTTTGGTCTGACTTGCCAGAACGAGCGTTTGTAGAAAGGACATCGGCCGCAATCATGATACTGCTTGCCTTTATGATCTTAATGAACGGATTAGCTATTATTTTACGTAAAAGATTCGAACGTCGTTGGTAAAGTCATTTCTGTCAAATATGACTACCTATAAAAGGATTTCCGCTGTTTATGAGCAAAACAACAACTATTGGAAACCAAACTATATCTCTAAATGACTCAATAGCTCGAAACGAGTTAGACAATCAGGAATCTGGTGTTCAAGTTACTGACTATGATAATCGGCAAACCGTAGGGAAGATCACAGTTGACAAGCCTAAAATGGTATGCAGGGGCGTTAATGTCTATTACAGTCAGAAACACGCTATTAAAAATGTCAGCCTCGACATTGGTACTAATGAAGTAATATCCTTCATAGGCCCTTCCGGATGTGGTAAATCTACCTTCTTACGTTGCCTAAACAGAATGAATGATACTATTACTACCTGCCGAGTTACAGGGCAAATAAAACTAGATAATGAAGATATTTACGAAAAAGATATTGATGTTGTGCAGCTTCGAGCACGGGTTGGCATGGTATTTCAGAAACCTAACCCGTTCCCAAAATCTATATACGAAAATATCGCTTATGGACCACGCATTCACGGAATGGTGAATACTAAGAGTGAACTCGATGAGTTAGTACGAGATAGTTTAGAGCGAGCTGGCCTAATCAAAGAAGTTGAAAAGAGAATGCATGAACCTGGTACTGGCCTATCAGGTGGTCAACAACAGCGGTTATGCATTGCACGCGCTATCGCTATTAACCCAGAGGTTATATTGATGGATGAGCCTTGTTCAGCGCTAGATCCCATCGCTACCGCTAAGATCGAAGAATTAATCGACGAACTACGTGAGAATTACACTATCGTCATAGTTACACATTCTATGCAACAGGCCGCTCGCGTTTCTCAGCGTACCGCCTATTTTCATTTAGGTGACATGATTGAAATAGGTGACACTGATCAAATTTTCACTAATCCCCGTCATAAGCTAACCGAAGATTATATTACAGGTCGCTTCGGCTGATTCACATTATTAACGAGTAACATATGCAAGGAGTACCAGACTATGCCGATTAGTCCAGAGGCTCATACCGTCAAACAATTTGATGTGCAACTTGCCAATCTACGCAATATGGTGTTGGAAATGGGCGGTTTGGCTGAAGACCAACTCAAGAGAGCTATCACTGCATTGGATGAGGAAGATTTGGCTGCAACTCGTGAGACTATCTCACGCGACTGTATTATTAATGGATTACAACTTAAAGCGGACGAAGAGTGCATTAGCATAATTGCACTACGCCAGCCATTAGGCAGTGATTTAAGACTTATTATGTCGCTAGCGAGTATCGTGACAGACTTAGAAAGAATAGGTGATAGTGCAAAGAAGATCGCAAGAATGACTTTGCACATATATGATGGTGTCGGTAGTCCGCCCAGCGCAAAGCTACTACAGGATGTAAAACCGATGGCTCAAACTGCAGACGATATGTTGCATAACTGCCTCGATGCGCTCGCTCAGCTGGATGTGCCAAAGGCTTTGAATATAATAAATAACGATACTGAACTAGACCAAGAGTTCCAAGTAGCATTAATGCGATTGATTACTTATATGATGGAGGACCCACGTACTATTGGCCACGCTATCAATGTAGTTTTTATTATTAAGGCACTAGAGAGAATCGGTGATCACTGTAAAAATATCGCTGAACATACTGTGTATCTTGTAGAGGGGAAAAACATTCAGCAACGCCGTAACATAGACATGAATATGGTCGACGCTTTCGCTTTAGTGAGGGATGTCAGATCAGCACTGAAAAGTAAAAAATAGACTCTATCGAGATCGAGAGAGACGAATCGCAGCAGTGCAACTAACTACTATTATGCCAATAATACTGACAATGACATCGCATTCTACATCAATAAAATTGTCTTGTCAAAGACATCTATTAAACTTTATACTGATGATGTCCATCTTATGGGCGATTAGCTCAGGGGCAGAGCACTACCTTCACACGGTAGGGGTCGCTGGTTCGATCCCAGCATCGCCCACCACTATTGTGTTTTTCAGAATAAAATTCCTTACATGACCCGAGTCACATAGGCAATGGCCCACTTCACGTTTTTGGAAGCGGGCCTAAATTGTTAATATCTTCGTATAGTCGAGTCGATCCGGTCGTATTCTTCTCAAATAATAATTTTACGGACTACATCAGTCATAGAGATTATCCCGACTGGACGGCTGCCATCAGTCACAACTAAACGGTGTATCCGACGGCTAGTCATCAAGCTTACAGCTTCGCTTAATAAGATATTAGCGTCACAAGTAGCACAACCGGGTGTCATAATATCCTTTACTAAGATAGCACTTGCTTCATGTGAAGTATGTCCTTGACTCGCTAGTACTATGTCAGTTTGCGATACCATACCGACTGCATTTCCATCCTGTATCACTACAACAGCATGAACGTCGCCATTCACCATAATCCTTGCAACGTGTCCGACAGTATCATTTAGCAAACAAGAAATAATACCGAGATGCATTAAATCTTTGACTCTAGTACCATCATCAGAAATAGTAACTGTCTCAGTAGCTGTGGTAATACCTGGCAAAGGTTCAGACATTGGGTACGGATGCGGCGTAGTGTGGACATCATCAGTCGGTAATATTGGATGCTCATGCTTAACTGGAGGTTTTAAGCTAGCGCCTTGCCCAAATTCAGTAGCACCAATTAGCACGGCCATGTTACCATGGGGGTGTTTGTTATCATGCATGAGCTGATGTGCTACAGGCAGTTCAGCATAGGTAAAGGTCCTGGATAAGCATGGATTAAGTAAGCCACGCACTGCTAGTTCATTCATTTGATAAGATTGTTCGGCATTTGCGAAGTGAGACCCTTGTAACCTTTTTTGCCGCATCCAGAGGTAACGTAGATCAACTGTAGCATTGTAACCCGTAGTACCTGCACAGACTACTACCATACCACCTGTATTACATATAAAAATTGAAGTTGGAATGGTAGTTTCTCCAGGATGCTCAAAGACAATGTTTGGTGAGAGCTTCTCCCCTAAAACTTCCCAAATAGCAGCACCGAACTCTCTTACACCTTTCAACCATTTGTTATAGCCAATATTATCCTTCCAATGTGGCAACATTCCCCAATGTGTGAAGTGGTTACGGTTAATACAACCTTTTGCGCCTAGTTGCATACAATAGTCGAATTTTTCCTCACCAGACACAACAGCAATTGGAACTGCACCAGCCGCCTTTGTAATTTGGATAGCCATTGATCCTAGACCGCCAGCTCCACCCCATATCAAAACTATATCACCCCTTTTGAGAGCGTTGCTACCCCATCCATGTAGCATTCGCCAGGCAGTTGCTGCAACTAAAACGTATGCTGCAGCCTCTTCCCAGTTCATATGTTTTGGCTTGGGCATACATTGCTGCGCCTGTACTTTAGTAAACTGAGCAAAACTGCCATAGTTAGTCTCATAACCCCAAATTCGGAAAGTTGGCGAGTACATTGGGTCAACACCACTCTGGACTAACTGGCATTTACGATCCCACACACCACAGTGAACGACTACCTCGTCTCCAACCTTGACGTGAGTTACATCTTTACCTATCCTGTAAACGATGCCTGATGCATCGCTACCACCAATGTGAAAATCTTCTCTCTCACCTGCTCTATTACGTGCAGCAATTACGTCTACTGGAACGCCCAACCCTGCCCAAACGTTATTGTAATTAATGCCAGCTGCCATAACATAGACAAGAACTTCATCATCAGCAATCTTCGGCACATCAACCACTTCCTGCTGAAATGCTTTATTCGGGATACCAAAACGTTCAGCACGTATTAACCAAGCATGCATTTTCCTCGGAATTATACCCAGCGGTGGTTTTTCACCCAGGTCATAGAGTTCTTTAACCATCTTAATTCCTCTCTTTTGGGATTATCGAAATAGAGCTTGTAAGGATAGAGGCCACTAATTTTTAATCTTCATAGCATGAATTGTTAGATCTCGAATAGATTCATACTCTGAGATAGGAGACCGTCGTGGTGCTGACGCAGCTAGACATTGAGATATTGCATCCTCTCCACCTAAAAGACCAATACCATAATTGCCAAACTCCTCTCTCAGGTGTTTAACTAACCATTCTGATTGACAACGCTGGCGGTGGGCAGCAAATTTTCCATTTTCTAGTAGCCAAAGGCGGTGAGAATCTAGTAAATCAGCCAATGATTCTATACCGTTACAGAGAACAGCACTGACAGATAGAGCCTGTACCTGCCAGCCTTCTTTATCAGTTTGCCTTCTTAAAGAATTTTGTAATTCAGATAAGGTCTTAAGAGCCGATACCCCTATATCTTCCTTGTTAACCACAATTACATGTGGTACTTCCATAATACCTGCTTTGAGGAATTGAATGCTGTCGCCGGAGGCAGGTTGAACTACAAAACACGTGGTATCAGTCATTTTAGAGACATCTATTTCTTTTTGACCAATACCTACAGTTTCTACCAAAACAATATCAAAGGCTGCTAGCATCACCATGCTCATTGGCCAAACTTCAGCGCTGAGACCACCTGATTCTCCACGACATGCCAAGGAACGAATGAAAACATCAGTGTCAGTACCGCTATCATGCATACGCAAACGATCACCAAGCAGCGCACCACTGCTAATCTGGCTGGATGGATCAACTGCTAGAACTGCAACTCTAAACCCGCGCTTCCGCCATACCTTAATAAGCGCAGAGGTCAGTGATGATTTCCCAACTCCCGGCGGTCCTGTAATGCCAATCAAATGACCGATACTTTCTGGTTGATGTACTAGTAGAGCATCTAAAAAAGTGGCCGCGCATTTCCTTACATCTGGTCGCCGATCATCTAATAGATTCAACGCGTTAGCGAGCGCTAAGCGATCCTGTCCGCTGACAGCTATAGCAAGTAATTCCGGCTCAGGTAAAATGATACGACTCATATTAATACTGGTTCCAGATTATTAGTCCTGCGAATAAGGTTAAGGATATCCACCATAATTCTGTTCATATCGATATCTTTCGGTGTATACACAGCAGCTACACCATTTTCTCTTAAGAGCCTAGCATCACTCTCTGGTATGATTCCCCCAATAACTATTGGTAGACCTTTTAACCCTATTTTATTCAATTGGCTGAATACATCTTCGATCATTTCTATATGGCTACCTGATAGTACTGATAAACCGATCAAGTGAACGCCCTCTTCTAATGCAGCCTTGGCAATCTGTTCTGGTGTTAGACGGATACCTTCATAAACAATCTCGAAGCCGACATCACGACCTTTAACTGCAATCTGTTCTGCACCGTTGCTATGCCCATCTAAACCTGGCTTACCAATCAACAGCCTCAACGGTCGCCCTAGTTCTTCACCGGTCTTACTTACTTGCATACGAATTTCCGCAACACGCGCACTGCGCGTATCATCATTTAGTGGGATGTCAATGCCAGTATGTGCGCGATATTCGCCGAAGATATCACGCAAAGCCTGTGCCCATTCTCCAGTAGTAACACCTGCATGGGCACATAGAATAGAGGGAAGCATAATGTTGGAACCGTTACGAGCTGTCTCAGATAAGCTGGCTAATGCAATATTGACATCATTAATATTCCGTTTTGCACGAAAAGCATTAAGCCGCTCGATCTGTTCATGCTCAGCATGTGGGTCGACTCTCATAATACCGCTGTCTTTACCACATGTCAGTGGAGACTCTTCAGTTTCTTGGTAACAATTCAAGCCAACAATCTTTAAACTACCACTTTCAATAGAACGCATCCGCTCAGTGTGACTATTTACTAGTTGCCTCTTAACATAACCTGATTCAATAGCTTGTATCATACCACCATGTTCCTGCACTCGTGCTATTTCCTGAGTCGCACCATCCACTAGCAATTTAACCTTATCAGAAATTACCGGTGATCCGTCAAAGATGTCACTGTATTCTAGTAAATCGGTTTCAAATACTAGTACCTGTTGCATACGTAGAGCCCACTGCTGATCCCATGGTCTTGGTAATCCAAGCGCTTCGTTCCAGGCTGGAAGCTGAATAGCACGAGCACGAGCTTTCTTTGATAAGCTAACGCCAAGCATTTCTAATACAATACGCTGGACGTTATTTTCTGGCTGGGCTTCGGTTAGCCCTAAAGAATTGACCTGAACACCATATCGGAAGCGGCGCATCTCTTCACTTTGCACCGAGTAACGTTCATGAGTAAGTCTATCCCAAAGTTCACTAAACGCCCGCATTTTGCAGGCTTCCTCGATGAAGCGGATACCAGAGTTGACAAAAAAGGAAATACGCCCTACTACCTGTTCGAGTCCCTCTACACTTGTCTGCCCAGACTCACGCACTGCGTCTAGAATAGCTATAGCAGTTGATATAGCATATGCTAGTTCCTGCATTGGTGTTGCACCTGCCTCTTGTAAATGATAGCTACAAATGTTAGTCGGGTTCCATCTCGGAATATTCTTTACGGTATAAGCAATAATGTCAGTGGTTAGACGCACCGATGGCACAGGCGGGAAAATATATGTGCCTCTAGATAAGTACTCTTTCAGTATATCATTCTGGGTAGTGCCTTGCAGTTGGACTGGTGCAACCCCCTGTCGCTCAGCTGTTGCGACATATAGTGCTAACAACCAAGCGGCAGTAGCATTAATAGTCATAGATGTGTTCATCTTGCTGAGAGGGATCTGGTCGAATAACATCTCCATATCACTAATATTACATATTGGTACACCAACTTTACCGACCTCTCCTCGTGCTAGCGGATGATCAGCATCATATCCAGTCTGGGTTGGTAAATCGAATGCTACCGATAGACCAGTTTGCCCTTTACTAAGATTAGTACGATACAGTTCATTAGACACCTTTGCTGAAGAGTGACCGGAATACGTCCGCATCAGCCAGGGTTTATCTCGTTCTGGAGTAGACATCAGGCACCTCTCTTCTTAAAATTTATATTGTACAGTTTACTATTAGAATCAAATTTATTTACATATAAGAGAGTAACTTATTTAAGGGACAGGGATCACACCCTGTCTGTTTCAATGAATATACATCGACTGAAATAATAGACGAAGACTATGCCAAAATTCATACCATAAATGTGGGACCAAATCTCTAGTTATTGCTATACGAGAAACACTCTTAAGTTACTAAATAGGGAAATCTATTATCCGCTAAAATGCGATTGATTAATCGGCATTAAACCATCCCCTCTCCTTCCAAGAGAGGGGTTTTTTCTTATTTCTTAGTTCACATGGGCCGTTTCTTAATCAATAAACGGCGTTCTATCTCAAAAATCTTGTTACTAATCTTAGTCTTATTAAGTTTCTGTTTATCATTCTCTTTCATAAATAAATCTATACCATAAGTTTCAAGAGCAGCAACAGCAGTTATGTTTTTAACTCCTATCAGTTGAAAGGTCACTATGCCAGCTTTATCTGTAATTGGAATAGTCTCTGTCGCAACAACTCGTGACAGAGCTGCTACAGTATCGCCTGATACTGTCGGCTGAGTATGATAACCTTCAGTAAAACCTAATTCCCATACAGAATTTTCGCTCACATCACGGCTGGCTAAGCCTTCCAACCAAGCAAAAATCAGACCACCATAGACAATTGGCTCACCACTCATTTTACCTGATAGACTGGTACTGTACACCCTATCAAAATGCAACGGATGAGTATTACCAACCAAATAGGTCCAAGACATGTGTTCGTCAGTAATTGTACGACCATTGGTATGAACGATTAAATCACCCAGAGAAAAATCCTCGAAATAGGTATTTGGTCCAGTTAATCCTCCCAGATAAACGTTTGCATTAAATGGTAAATCTATAACTGGATGCTCTATCCATGGAAATTTAAAAGGTGTTTTCGATGCTGGTGTAGTTATTAATCGGTCACCACGATGACCAACCATGATCTTACGCTCGTACTGCAATACCACCTGGTTATGCTGATTCAGGCCAAGAGTGCGGATTGAGACAATTCCAGGTTTATCTTCACTATGTGCTTTACGATCAACTACTTCGGTATAACCGCTCAGGGTATCGCCTGGATACACCGGACGCAGAAATTGCACATTGTAATAACCAAGGTTTGCAATTGCTTTCTCAGAATCATTTTGCACACCAAGCGATAGCACCACATTGAATACCATTTGAGGACTAGCAGGAATATTAGGGAATCCATGTGCTCTAGCATATTCCAGATTTAGATATAGAGGATTACATTGCATAAAAACTCGCGCAAAATCCAGCATTGGACCTATATCAAATGTATATCCACGTGGGTGGACGAATACTTGTCCAGGCACAAACTCATCTAGATATCGACCATACTGTGGCATCCGCGCCCATTCCATATTCACAGCCACTGAACCAGCGACTTCAGTCTGTTTATCCAACCTAATTGCAAAGCTCATGATTTAACCTCCCACCTCTGCCTTTACTGTTGCATTATCTACAAGTGAACGAGCGATAACTTTCAGTGCTAGTGTTTCTTCCGCACCTTCAAAAATCGACAACACACGCGCATCTATGAAATAGCGACTGACTGAAGTTTCCTCGGCATATCCCATACCACCGTGAATCTGCAAGGCCTCGCGAGTCACCCACTCGGCAGTCTTACAAGTAAAGAATTTAACCATGCTAGCTTCCATATCACCCTCACCATTATCCATCAACCTACCTACTGAATAAGTAAATTGCCGTCCAATAGCTAGATAGGTAGCCATTCTTGCCAGCTTAATCTGTGTTAACTGATAATCACCTATAGGGTATCCGAATACTATACGTTCCTGTGAGTAGCTAATAGCTTTCTCATAAGCAGCTTGCATGATACCAACAGCACGGGCTGCAGTCTGAATACGACCTCCTGCGAAGCCAGCCATAGTAAAGTAAAAGCCCATACCCTCACCTTTATGACCACCTAACATGTTCTCTTCCGGCACAAATACATTATCAAAGAATAGATCGAAAGAGTGCATACCGCGATAACCAATGGTGGGAATTGCTTTACCACTCAGCTTACCGCCACTATCCTGTAAAAACTCAAAGGAATGGCCAATTGTACTTGGCTTCTCAAGCAAGAACATCGATAGACCGCGATGGCCCAGTGATATATCTGGATTAGTGCGCGCTAACACCAGCAATACACTAGCCTTGCCACCAAAAGTGCACCAAGACTTAGCACCGTTTAAAAGCCAACCTCCCTGGATTCTCGTAGCTTTTAACCGCATATTAGCAACGTCAGAACCATAATTAGGTTCGGTAACAGCTACCGCACACAATACATTTCCAGATGCTAATTGTGGTAGCCATTTCATTTTTTGCTCTTCGGTACCACCCTTAAGTAAAGCTTTGGATAGAATCTCTGGCCTAGTTATGAGACTACCAGCAGCACCTAATGAACCGCGCGTTAGTTCCTCAGTTACCACAATCATACCGAGATTATCTTCCTGCTCGTCACTCTGGATGCCGCCGAAACGTTCTGGGATAGAAATACCGAAGCACCCTAGCTCCCTAACTTGGGTAAGGATAGCTTCTGGAATATCCAGATCATAACGGTGAATTTCTTCAGCTAGAGGCATCACTACTTCTTCTGCAACACGACGGAAGGTCTCTCTCATCATTTCGTGATGGTTATCTAGCAAATACAAACCAGTAACACCATCTTGTGCACGCACCAACTGTCCTAATTCAGCCACTCGTGCAACTGCTAACTGCTCTAAACAAAACTTACGCATGATGGCACTATGAAAGTTTTCACCCAACCATTGGTCATTCAAACCAAAATCTTCTGGGCGAAAACTCAAACGGTTTTGGATAGATTGTAAGGATTCAGCAGTAAATAAAAGAGCAAAACGTTCTTCAAGTATTAAATTACTAGAAGAGCTACAACATAAAGCACGTGCCCGCTTAGCATAGTCCAATCCGAAACGTGCACCGGTTAATTCTGCATAGGACAGCGCTAAGTCATAACTGACAAGCTGATGTTGGTCAAGCAATGCAGCAGAGATTTTCCCATCAGCTTTCTGGGATCGCGTTTTCAAGTATGCTAGAGAGTATTCAATTACCCTCTGGACTGAATCTAAAGCTAGTTCTGCTTGTTTCAATTGTTCCATAGGGCTTTTGAAGAGTACGGCGGACATATCTTACCTCATCTAGTTGCGTTTATTTATATAAAATCTAAAATTCCAGGAATCATATTCTGGACTTTAGGGCAGAATTGTTTGTTTAAATAAGCTAGTACTATTGGTATATGTCGCGACTGTCACATTTAATTTAACAAATTAAATCCAAAATATAAAAACCACGCTGATCTATTATGATCAAATGCGTGTAGATACGCGGTGTGATGCTGCAAGAGAATACTTAAAATGGCTATTATTCCTGATAAACCGACCGAAATCAGTCATTATGCTGGATTATTAATGCTCGAAATAGATGCAGAATATATATGTGCTACCAGCGTACCGCCAGAACCCTTGAGTGTCAGTACAACTGCAGCCTTAGCTGTAAATTTGGTCAAGGATCTAGATACCATTCTTAATGGTATTGAACATCTAGGCTTAATCATACCTGGTGCCCTCTATGATCAAACAGAGATCCTCCAGCCAGGCTTCCCTCTTATTAACACACTAGCCACACTCTACCAAAAGAGTAGTACGGACTGTATAGATTTTAAACCGCAATTAATCATACTTGGTGCTGATCAATCTGGCTTCCCTATCACAGCGATTAATCCACTGCGCCGCCCCGGTTCCGGACCTCTTTTGTTATTACCTTTTTGCTTTATTGGTAAATCTAAAGATATTGTTAATCTAGCGATTACTATGGAAAACATTTTGTTACAAAGCGGTAGAGTATCACAAGAAACATGTGATTCAGTGCATCTAGCCTTTAACTTGAAGGTACTTAATCTTTCCTTCGCAACGATCAAAGATTTATGTGCTTTGTTAAAGGTACACTTAGAAAGTGCAGGGCTATTACAACTATGGAACCTACTGGAGCACTGTTGGACAGAAAGAACTTTTGTCTTATCTGTAAGCCTAGATGATAAAAATCGCTTTTTTGCTGATAAAAACAATATTCACACGATTTTCTATACTTTCGACGACTGGGCCCAATTTGGTCCAGGCAAACATTTATCGGAAGTCAATTTAGGAACTGGCTATCGGAATTGGATGAGGACACAGCGACAATACACACTAGCATTAGGCATGTATGGACTGCACGTACGATTAGTACTGGCTAATCCAGAACTGGAGGTAAATTTGATGAGTATAGAAGACGATAAGCTAGTAGTGAAGATGTTGCAGGAAACTCCATGTCTATCTGGAGATTTTCTAGTTGAGTCGATCTTTCAAAAGGATACTGAAGATTTAGAGAAAAAACTACTGATTACTAATCAGGCTGACATAGAACTAGGTACTTTAGCCTATACTGTTGCTACTACAGATGCGAGAGGAATGCTATTACGTTTGGAAAACCACTACCCACTATGTCCTAGAGGTTTAAATATAGTTATTGACAGATTGATTCAACGTTGCAACGAACAGCACGCAGAACGATTAGTACTGCATCCAGGTCGACTTGTATACTCAGAAGGTGGCAGAAACCTTCTTTCCGCTAACAGTCATGACCTACTAACCTAACAACTAATGCTGTATTCCACACTAAATTGAAAGAGCGCCTCTAAGGGAAACAGTATACAGCAGACGCAGACGTGAAGAATTAAGCATAATCACCAACAAATTCAGCAGTTAAAAGAAACCAATATCTGAATTATAATAGTATGCACTATAAAATGTTTAATTCTAGCTTAGCACGCATAGACATACACTCCATAGTCCAAGGAGGGTCCCACACTAGTATAACATTCACTGATTCTAACCCAGTATTATAGCGAACAGCATTTTCTACCCACTCTGGTATCGAGTTAGCGACCGGACAGCCAGGTGCGGTCAGTGTCATTTTAATCTCAGCATGGCCACATAGCGGGTCAATCTCCACACCATAGATAAGTCCTAGATCGTAGATATTAACCGGGATTTCGGGATCATAAACAGTTTTGAGAGCTTCTATCACTTTAGATTCTATTTCAACAGCATCTCTTATTATGGGCGTGTATGTCATAATATGCACTCGACCTTTCACTCAAATCACTATTAACTTCTCTCTAGGGCAGCACGCATTGCATGCCAAGCCAAAGTGGCACATTTGATACGGCTAGGATAGTCACGTATCCCAGCTAGCACACTCAGTTTCCCTAAACCCTTTGGGCAGTCACAGTCAGTAGTGACAACACTGTGAAAGGAGTTAAACAAGTATTCGACTTCATTGACATCTTTACCTTTAAGCAATTCTGTCATTAATGAAGCTGAGGCGCTTGAAATCGCACAGCCAGCGCCCTGAAAAGCAATGTCTTTGATCACACCTTCTCGGATATCGAGGTAGACACTCACCTGATCACCGCATAGAGGATTGATACCATCAGCTTTATGGGTCGGCTGCGAGATGATACGGAAATTTCTTGGCCTCTTATTGTGATCTAATATCACCTCTTGATACAAATCACGTAAATCATTCATTATTTAAATAACTCCTTTATTTTAAACAGAGTTTTCACCAAAGCATCAATCTCTTCGTGTCTGTTATATATTGCGAATGAAACACGTGCCATGGCAGGAACACCATATCGCTCCATTGTCGGCTGGGCACATTGGTGACCAGCTCTGATAGCAATACCCTCACGGTCGAGGATAGTACCAATGTCATGAGGATGGATACCCTTCATAGTAAAAGCTACTAATGGAGCCTTTTCACAGGCTGTGCCCAAAATATTCAATCCTGGCACTCTAGATAGCTGATCAGTTGTGTATTCCAGCAGTGTTTGCTCGTGAGCTTTTATTATTTCTATACCAATATTCTGTAGCCATTCAAGAGCCACACCTAAGCCAATTACACCAGCAATATTGGGAGTGCCCGCTTCGAATTTATTTGGCAGTTCAGCATATTGTGTCTTTTCAAATGTAACTATCTTGATCATGTCGCCTCCAACCTGATACGGCGGCATTGCTTCAAGTAGCGCGCGTTTACCGTAAAGAACACCAACCCCACTCGGCCCATAGATTTTATGGCCAGAAAAAGCGTAGAAATCACAATCTAGTTCACGAACATCAACTGCTGAGTGGGCAATAGCCTGAGCACCATCTACCAGAACAGGAATATCTCGAGCATGGGCTATTTCAACCAGTATCTTGACCGGGTTGATAGTACCGAGAGCATTAGAGGTGTGAACAAACGCCACTAGCTTAACACGACCACTTTCTAATAACCGTTCGTACTCATGTATTATAAGTTCCCCTCGGTAATTAAATGGGACAACTCTCAATACCGCGCCAGTGCGTTCACATAGGACTTGCCAAGGTACGATATTAGAGTGATGTTCCATACCGGTGATCACTACTTCATCTCCAGCTTTGACTGTGCTTCCACCTAAGCTGCTCGCTACAAGATTGATGCTTTCTGTGGTACCGCTTGTAAATATTATTTCCTGCATACTAGATGCATTAATGAACAACTGTACGATTTTCCGTGCTCTCTCATAAGCAGCTGTGGAAAGTGTAGATAGCAGATGAACACCACGATGGATATTAGAATAGTAATTACTGTAACAGTCACTGATAGCTTTAATTACTTTCAGTGGCTTCTGCATGGATGCGGCATTATCTAAGTAGACTAAAGAGTTACCATATACTTCCCGGCACAAAATTGGGAATTGAGTACGAATGTGTGCTAAATCCAATTCATAATTTCTAGTAGGTGGCATGGTAGGAATTTCTCTCATACTGTGCATGACATGATACAGTTACATTTATATCCTTGGAGTTATAATGTAAGCTTCAAACGGTCAGCAAGTAGGCAGGAGAGACGCTCACGTAGCTGTTCGATATGAACTTGATTGAATATATCATTGGCGAAAGCGTAAACCAGCATTGCACGTGCTTGGGCAGCATCAATTCCACGTGTCCGAATGTAAAACTCAACCATAGGATCAAGGAAACCAGTGCTAGATCCATGACCACATTTTATATCATCAGAAAAAATTTCAAGTCTTGGACTAGAGTTAGCTGAAGCTTGCCTAGAAAGAAGAAGGTTACGTATATTTTGGTGAGCATCAGTCTTTTGTGCATTTGGGCAGACATGGATAGTGCTATTGAATAAGGAACATGCCTTACCATCCAGTACACTCTTTAGTGATTGTTGGCTGGTTCCAGATTTTTGGGAGTGTTCAATCCTAGCATAGAGATTCTCGGTTTGAATACCGCGTGCGATAATCAAGCTATTAAGAAGGCAAAATGCTTTCTCTCCTTCTAACAAAACCTCTATATCAGTGCGCGCTAGTTGCCCGCCGAATGACATTAGATGCATTCGAGTCTGACTGTTATGACCTTGTTGAACTCGGATGCCACCAATGTGAAAAGATTGTAGAGATTCTTCCTGTATGTGATGATACTCCAGAGTAGCTTCGTCGCCTACATGTATCTCAGCCACTGGCGAATTCAGATAACAGCCATAGCCTAGATATTCTACTATCACGTTAGCCCGCGCGCACTTCTCTATTACTAGCAGCAACCGTGGATGCACGGCCATATCTCCACCAGTGGAATAAAAGACTACATGGATTGGGTTCTCCACTATCATCCCACATGGTAGATACAAGAAGGCACCATCTTCCCAGAATGCAGTATTCAGAGCAGCGAACGGATGTTGTGCTAGTCCAGGCGGCGGCGTTCGGTCCAGTAAAGATTCGACTAGAGTAGCTGTAGTCTCCAGCATTTGGCCAATGCTATTAATTGCCACTTTACCTGGTAGCATTTCTAGATTTGATAGTTTAGATATAAAGCGGCCGTTGACAAAAACAAGCCTATGCGTTAGAGCTCCAAAGTTCGGGATCGTAGTAAAATCGACACTCGCATCAGCAGGCAGTTGGAGTGATAGCTTGTTAATAGCACTGAGATCGGTGAAGCGCCAATCCTCTTGATGTCGATTAGGTAACCCTAAGTTTTTAAAACGTTCAAAAGCTATATAGCGCGATTTTGTGATGCTATCTGGATCACGGCGTTTCGACATGAAATCGACAAAAGCTGAGCAGTAGTAGTCTCTCAGAGCATGAGCAGTGAAGATTGTCATAGTATTTTAGTCACTCGGCGTGCTCTGCCAGGCTCATCGTTATATAAAGAATAGCCCTGTGCCTCTAATTCCAACGCCAACCCTTTTCCACCCGAACAGACGATCTTGCCATTTACTAGAACATGAACATAATCTGGAATAATATAATCTAGAAGACGATGGTAATGGGTAATCACTAGAAGGCTTCTTTCATGGTTTCGCAATGCATTGACTCCTTCTGCTACTACACGTAATGCATCAATATCTAGACCAGAGTCAGTTTCATCTAGAATTGCCAGACGTGGTTGCAGTACTGACATTTCGAATACCTCATTACGCTTCTTTTCGCCTCCAGAGAAACCTTCATTGACGGACCGCTTAAGCATAGATTCATCCATTTTTACTAATTCCATGCGATCTTGGATTAAATTCCAGAAATCCATTGCATCCAATGGTGGCT
>CAIRZE010000051.1 GCA_903882995.1 uncultured Candidatus Competibacteraceae bacterium | reverse complement strand
TTTCTCCTAATCCTACACCCATATTATTCAGGCAAGCCGCAACTGTTCCAAAGGCTGTAACTAAATCGACGCCGGTCGCCGCCAACACTAAAGAAAAGGCACAATAGCTAAAGATATATAAAGAATAAAATCCCCACACAGCTTGCATTACTTGGTCTGAGATTGGGTGCCCTTCTAGCTTGACAGATATTCTAGCAGTCGGCCTAATTAACAGCCGGATCTCGCGTATGCTTTGCTTATAAAGCAGCAGAAAACGGATAGCCTTAATTCCACCACAGGTTGAACCAACACAACCTCCGAAGAAACTACCTAAAAGTAGTAATAGAGATACAAATGATGGCCAATTCTCATGAATTGGATATCCAGCTGTGACTAGCCCTGTGCCAGAAACAATCGAAATGCCCTGAAATATCCCAAGACGAGCAGAATCCCACAACGACATATCACCATCTAAATACAGATGTACAGAGGCCAAAGTGACAATCCAGCTCACCACTTTCATACAAAATATAAATTCGGCATCATGGAGAACTACCTTAAGGCTGCGTGAGCGCCATGCTAAAAAGTACAAGGCAAAGTTCACCATTGCTACTAACATGAAGAAAATTGTGATCCACTCGAAGACAGGATTTTGATAGTGACCGATACTAGCATCGTGAGGTGCTAATCCTCCTAATGCAATTGTGGTAAAGCTATAGCAAACAGCTTCAAATGTGTCCATTCCTGCTAACCGATATGCTAAAAAGCACGCTAAATTCAGTCCAACGTAAATGAACCACAGATTTTTAGCTGTTTCTGTGATGCGAGGTGTCAACTTCTCATCCTTCATGGGCCCTGGTGTTGAAGCACGGTAGAGCTGCATGCCACCGATACCTAGCATCGGCATTAAAGCAACCGCGAGCACTACAATTCCTATGCCTCCTAAAAAGTGCAGTTGTGCCCGATAATATAGGATAGACCTAGGCATCTGATCCAGACCTGAGAGCACAGTCGCACCAGTTGTAGTCAATCCTGAAACAGTCTCGAATACTGCATCCACTAATGACATATATGGGGTTTTAGATAACATAAATGGTAAAGCGCCTAAAAGGGATGACAAAATCCAGAACACCACAACTAGGACAAAACCATCTCTATTTCTTAAATCGACCTTGAATTGCCAAACTGGCAACCAACAGAGCATGCCCAGTCCAAGTGTTACTGCCATAGTTTTCCCAAATGGCATTATCATCTTGTATCCGTCGTACCACCATGCTACAACCATCGGCGGCAACATTGTGGCACTAAACAGTACCATCAGAACTCCAACCATATATAAAGAAGTTTTGAATGGTGACCGATGGTAACCAGTGTATTGTTTGTTACTGCAGAGTGTCATCTTATGACTCGCTGAAAGCTTATTGGCAACCAACTTATCATATTTAAACGTATCACCAAATGATAACGATAAATGACTATGTTCTCTCTGCCTACTGAAATCAGTATCTTACACTTCTATATTTTGCCAATCAGTATTCACTTTGAGTAACTTCATAACACAAGAGGGAAATTATATGTATTTAACTAGTTCTATACTGTGCGATCAACAGCAGATTCCTGTTGAATATACATTTGGAATATCTAATCCTCAGCAACATGTCACACTAGGTCCCAATCGTAATCCACCATTTAAATGGAGCGCTTTGCCAACAAGTACCAGTTCTCTAGTCTTGATATGCGATGACCCAGATGTTCCAATATGCAAAGATGATGTGAACAAAGAAGACCGGCAAATTCCATCAAATGTGCCACGTTCTAATTTTTATCATTGGATTCTAGTAGATTTGGCACCAGAGTTACAGCAAATAATGGCTGGAGAGTTTTCCGATGGTATTACTCCTAATGGTAAACTCGGGCCTAATAGCATCCATGGCACACGCCAAGGCATCAATAATTACCGTGAATGGTTTGCAAATGATTCTATGATGAGAGGTAAATACTTTGGTTATGATGGTCCCTGTCCACCATGGAATGACACTATACCACATCGCTATATATTCACTCTGTACGCCTTAGATGTAGAGCGTTGTCCAGTTGAAGGTGACTTCACAGGACCTGATGTGCTTGCTGAGATAGCCGGGCATGTTATTGATCAAGCCAAACTCACAGTTACATACAGCCTGAATCCAATAGTGTCTGCCAACTTGATAAAGAGGTGCTCTAAGTAGCCAAAGCATCCACACTACACCACAATAAAATAAATGTAGGTAAATCCCAAACACTGGCTCCGCTCCGCTTAACGCCATCATAGTGCGGAGCCCAGGGAAAAACTCAGAGATAAGCGTATACATCAATCATAGGGGCATCTTGACCATTTCAATGAAACTTTGCCGTTCTAAGCTAAGTAACCAATCCTCATCAACTAGCGTATTTTTTTCTAAATCTCCACCACACAACGCGGTAGCGATCTTGATTCCTAACTTGTAATTGTGCTCTGAGAGTAAATCACTGTTGATCATATTTAATAGCTCTATCTGGAAGGCAGATATACCATCACGACCCGCTATCTGAATCTCTTGGGGCTGTGGTGGTCTATAGCCTGCAGCAGCTAAAGCTAGAGCTTGCGTTTTAGCAACGTAAAGAAGTTCATGAGGATTGAATATAATTATA
>CAIRZE010000050.1 GCA_903882995.1 uncultured Candidatus Competibacteraceae bacterium | reverse complement strand
TCATCAGCAACGCATCAATATCAAAGGTTCTATATATATATACTATCTAATGAGCGGCGTCTCTCTTATCTCCCTCGTACCTTATTTAATCTATATTAATTTGTCTGATTTGATGATAATCAAGCAGTTATTAATATAAATATACGGCTTTTTAAGTTAGCTGGAGATATGAGACTTGTCAATACCCCTGCTTATATAAGGTTGATGTTGATATTAATCAACTGGGAACTACGAACTAATAAATCACAAAACATTAAGGCATTATATTGGATTAGGCTTTAGGAAGCCACTCCATGCTAGAGTGGGTTCCATGCATGTCCATATACTACTTCACAGGTGATAGGTAAAAGACCGTCGGCTTGTTGTAACTGTGCATAATTAGCACACATCGCTTGCCATCTAACCTTACCAGTTAGGCCACGATTTCTACCAGCAGTTACATTGGCAGCCCCAAGCATTTTTAAATCTCTCGTTAACCTATCTACTGATGGGTAGGTAAGTGTTAGCTTTTCGACGTCAAGCACTGGTCCAGCTAGGCGTGCTCGAACTAAGGCATCACCAATATCACGCATATCAATAAAAAAATTGACATGATTATACTTGTCGATGATCTGCCAACTACTCCGCAACTCGATTAGCGTATCTGGACCGAGCGTGCTAAATAGCAGTGCCCCACCTGGTTTTAATACACGACTAAATTCAGAGAACACCTGCTCTAAATCGTGAAACCAATGTAAAGATAAATTGGAAAAAATCAGGTCGCAACTGCAGCTAGCTAATGGTAATTTCTCAGGATTACCAACCAAACCGTGAAAATTATATAAAAAAGGTATCCGTTTTCTGGCTCTATCCACCATTGATGATGCCATTTCTAAACCAATCACCTGTGCCAGATTATATTTCTTAATTACCATAGCAGTAACTGCACCTGTTGCACACCCAAAATCCAGAACCAGCTCAGGTTGTATTTTGATCAACTCTAAACGTTCAATCAGTCGATTGCCAATCTCTAGATGTATTAGCGCTAGTGGCGCCTGATCATAACGATAGGCAGCTCGTTCGAATGCGAACCGTAGCAGAATTCGATCAAGTTCAAACCAGGAATTTTCTACTTTACTCATTGAGGAACGCATGTAGTTCAGAGATAAAATCTGGTAAATTGGAAAGAAATGGCACATGTCCAGCCTGTTCGAATACCTTCAGACGGATATTAGATAACTTTCTCAATAGTACTTCCCCAACTGAGGCAGGGACCAATCGATCACGTCGACCCATTATTAACATAATTGGGCAAGCTATCCGAGGCCATTCGGAGCGTAAATCAGTACCACCTAGGATTTTTAAGCTGTTATATAGAGCCGAAAATATAGGCTCACCACGTTGAAACATTAGCTCTCTCAGATAGTGCAGTTGGGTAATCGCATTATTGCTTCCACACACCTCTAGAGCTATAAAGCGGTTAAGTAACGCGTAGTAATCACTGTACAGTGCTTCAGTAAAGTCGCGAAAAGTAACTAGAGAGATAGCATGCTGCCATCCAGATCGCTGCACAAAACAGGGAGTACTATTTGTAAGCACTAGCCTGGTAACCTTTTCTGGTGTAGTGATTGCAATCTGCTGTGCAATCAGCCCGCCTAAGGACCAACCGATCCAAGCAGCAGGTGACGGAACCACAGCTGCTACAGAGGTACATAACTCCTTTAAATTATCATTTACTCTAACAAACCGGCTGAATCCATGACCAGGTAAATCTACTACTGTAACCCGAAAATGTTCTAACAGTCCCGCTGCTACACCTTCCCAGACCCCGGAGTGTATGCCCCACCCATGTACTAATACCACATCTGATCCTACACCAAGAGTCTGTGTGTAGAGTGATTGTCCACCACTTTTATATGACTGTTGCCAGCAGAGCTTTGATCTGGAGTGAAGCAGCATATTAGATAGCACTCTAGAAGTAACTAAGAGGATTAGATGGTAACATATGCTAATATCCAATTGTGTGATGGAAATGCTAATAGTATTAGAGTTTAGTCCTTTATGGACATGTATTAATAGGCAATTTAATGGGCAATCCTGTCTGATTGGAGCTGACTTGTTATAAACACATGCTTAGTACCGATTATATATTTCGCACTACAAGGGTAGATCGCACTTATTCCGTCACGCTGCTAACAATCGCATAGTCTGTCTGCCATCGAATGCGATAGATAAATCTTAAATTAGACACAAGCAAAGAAAATTATGATGACTCAAACTATCTATACCCAACCATTTCAAGACCAAAAACCTGGAACCTCAGGACTACGTAAGAAAGTCAAATTTTTCCAGAAACCGCACTATCTAGAAAACTTTGTGCAAGCTATCTTTAACACAAATCGAGACGGTAAGGGGAAGGATGCCTCATTAATCATCGGCGGGGATGGTCGTTATTATAACCGACAAGCCATTCAAATCATCCTGCGCATTGCTTCTGCGAACGGATATAATCATGTAATCTTGGGTAAGGGCGGAATTTTCTCTACGCCAGCAGTCTCCAACATGATCAGAAAAAATAATGCTAAAGGGGGTATTATTCTGTCAGCTAGTCATAATCCCGGTGGTCCAGATGAAGACTTCGGTATAAAATTTAATACCCAAAATGGAGGTCCTGCCCCGGAAAAAGTGACTGAAGAAATTTACGCTGCTACTCTAGATATTCATAGTTACCAAATAATAGATGTTCCAGATATTGACCTAGACAAGCTAGGCCAGACTGCTGTCGGAAAGATGCAGGTAGAAATCGTCGACCCAGTCAGTGATTATGCAGACCTGATGGAACAGTTGTTCGATTTCGAAAGAATTCGGGGACTGTTCAAATCTGGATTCCAAATGCGGTTCGACGCTATGCACGCAGTGACAGGCCCATATGCTAATGAGATTTTGATAAATCGACTAGGCGCACCCGCAGAGACAGTAGTCAACGGGATACCACTAGAAAATTTCGGACATGGCCATCCCGATCCAAATTTAGTATATGCCAAAAAATTAGCTGACCACCTATTTAGCCCAGGATCCCCTGATTTCGGCGCAGCTTCTGATGGAGACGGAGACCGTAATATGATTCTAGGCCGGAATTTCTTTGTAACCCCCAGCGATAGTCTAGCAGTAATTCTTGCTAACTCTAGACTGGTGCCTGGTTATGGCAGTAATATCACTGGAGTGGCAAGGTCTATGCCTACCAGTCAAGCAGTCGATCGGGTAGCTAAAAAGCTGGGTATTAGATGTTACGAGACGCCTACTGGCTGGAAATTCTTTGGTAATCTCCTCGAGGCTGGATATATAAATCTATGTGGTGAAGAAAGCTTCGGAACTGGTTCCGACCATGTAAGAGAGAAGGATGGGTTATGGGCTGTGTTATTTTGGCTGAATATATTAGCTGTATCTCGAAAATCTGTATCAGATATAGTGTGCGATCACTGGAGAATTTACGGTCGCAATTACTATACACGACATGACTACGAATCAGTTGACAGCAAATCTGCTGAAGAGCTGCTTAACTCTTTGCGCGTTAAAATACTTTCAATGCCGGGACAACAGCTAGACATATACACTGTTGATTACGCTGATGACTTCTGCTATATCGATCCTATAGATGGTAGCGTAAGCGATAGACAAGGTATTCGTATCGGGTTTAAAGACGGTTCACCTCATCAAATCTATCTCGTGCACCATACACATAAGGGCGTGGATTTTGTTCATATTTTCCGGCAAATGCTTTGCCTTGCATATAATTTGGTGGCTTTATTCCAACGATGGATAGAATTGTTGCCGGAATGTCAGGAAACATACAAAGTCTATTCTCAACGGTCCCTTTCCCATATCCATCAGGAAAACGAATCATAAAAGGCACCAAGGTTCCGCTTTCATACAAAGCACGTTTCCCTCTTGGAATAGGGCCACCATTATCAGAATAGAAAATGATAATCGTATTGTCCAATAATCCAGCATTTTTCACTTCGTCAATCAACTTTTGAACCTGCTTGTCCATTTCGTAAATATTGCCGTACATCACCGCCATATCATGCCTGACAATGGGATCTTCAGGTAAATATGGAGGAAGTTTAATCTTATTTGGATTAACAACCAAAGGCTCATTTGTACGTTCCCAAATTTTGGATTCGTGCGTAACCATCAAGTTGAATATCGAAAAGAAAGGCTTCCCAGCTGGACGATGTTTCCAATGAGCATTCTTACCGTTTTCGTCCCAAGCAGTAAGAGGAGGCGCAAATTGATAATCAGTTTTTTCGTTATTTGTACAAAAATAACCAGCAGAGCGGAGGTATTCGGTATAACATTTCACTCCCGTGGGCAATACCACTTCATACGATTGAATGTTTTTGGGCAATTGAGTTGGGGAGTTTGTAAAATTACGCATTTGGTTTGCCCCAATGGCTGTAGGATACATACCGGTAATTAATGCCGCACGACTTGGAGCACTCACGCCAACAGTAGTAAACATTCGGGTGTATCGAATGCCTTCGGTCGCAAATTTATCTAAATTAGGAGTTACTGCAACTTTATCACCATAACATCCGAGGTAGGGGCTAATATCTTCGCAAACCACACACAGGATATTGGGTTTTTCCTTTGCCAGAAGACTTTGTACAACAGCACCTGAAAGTAGAATGGCGGAATTTAGAATGCTGAATTTCATAAAGC
>CAIRZE010000049.1 GCA_903882995.1 uncultured Candidatus Competibacteraceae bacterium | reverse complement strand
GTCTATCTATATAATCTTTTTGATCTCCTGACTTATTCCTTTAGCTCATCGCTGCAGGATATTAGAGATATTTTTGTTGTTTATTTCAGTTGTCGCAGTCCTGAATCTGAACCTGGTAGAATTGGCAGGCTGTTGTGGTACAGATTAGCGAAAAGCATCGAATCATGGTACTGCGCTGCGAGTTGAGTAGTGCATGTGGCATGTGTCTGTGATACTCAAATCTGTACTGTAAAGGTGTTTGTAGAGGTGGAAAATGTTTACTCCGACATTAAGAAATTTGTCAGAACTGCTGCTACTACCAATCCTACCATAACAGAATTTTAGAAGAAGCCAGTAGGGGATAGGTTCCTCAACATCACTGTTTCAGTCTTCCAATCACCACTTGCAGCTTGGCATACTATACTAGTTTCTAGTTTGAAGCGTTTCCGACTGAAAGTTCCGTTCCATCGGATCCCGTTCACTTTATCGCCGCTCACCCGGCCAAGGGAGCACAATAATAATGCGCGTCCTGCTGACCACCAACGAATACCCCCCCTATGTCTACGGCGGGGCGGGTGTCCATGTCGAATACCTGTCGCGCGAGCTGGCCAAGCTTACCTCTGTAGAGGTTCGCAGCTTTCATGATCAAACCATCGATGAAAACCAACTGCGGGTACGAGGTATCAAGATGGATACCACCCATTTCGCCGGTTGCCCACAATCCTTTGTTTCACCCCTTAAGGCATTAAGCACCTGCCTTGCTTTCGTCGGCCAGGGAGTTCGCGATCTAGAGGGAAATGCAGAGATTATTCACTGTCACACTTGGTACTCTCATTTCAGCGGTATATTAGCAAAAATCCTCTATAACATCCCGCTTATGATTACAGTACACTCACTGGAGCCACTGCGCCCTTGGAAGCGTGAGCAACTGGGTCGAGGTTATGACCTATCTTGCTGGATTGAAAAAACTGCTTTAGAGACCGCCGATGCAATCATCGCCGTCTCACGCAGTACTCGGGATGATATCCTACGTTTGTTCAATGTTGAGCCTACTAAGGTCTTTGTTATCCCCAATGGTATTGACACTGATGAATATCGCCCAACTCATGATATCGATACCATCAAAAATTTTGGAATTGAACCGGAGCGTCCCTATGTATTGTTCGTCGGTAGGATGACTCGTCAGAAAGGTTTATATTATCTACTGCAAGCAATTCCGCATTTGGATCCCAAACTACAGGTAGTATTATGCGCAGGAGACGCTGATACCCTAGCTATGCAGCGCGAGCTAGAAGAAATAGTTGGCGAACTTCAAAGTCACCGCGCTGGTATTGTCTGGATACCAAAAATGGTGTCACGGCAAACTACCATTGTTCTGTACTCTCACGCATCAATCTTTTGCTGTCCATCGATCTACGAACCGTTCGGTATTATTAACCTTGAAGCAATGGCTTGCGGTACACCAGTGGTAGCCAGCGCAGTTGGCGGTATCAATGAGGTAGTAGTGGATGGTGAAACCGGCATTTTGGTAGACCCACAGTTATCACCAGAGCCGCCGCATGACCCTAGCTCTCCAGCTAAATTTGAGCATGATCTGGCTGATTCGATAAATCGCCTAGCTGCTGAACCAGACCTGCTTGAAAAAATGAGTCAATCTGGTCGTGAGCGAGTTGAACGCTATTATAGTTGGCGTAGCATCGCTCAGCAGACCTATGACCTCTATCGACGTTTGAGGGCACAACGGTGTTAGCTGATTAAGAGATACTGATTCTAGGGGCTTTTTTAAGCCCCTCTTAAATTTTATTTAAATGTCTTAGCAACTGGTGAGAACATGTAGCACTTCGTTAATATACTGCAATTCCACATGAAATTTAATTTCACACTAAATTTAAACTTACAGGATATTCGCATAAATCTTGAATCTGGCAATTTGAGCAAT
The DNA here is from genome assembly GCA_903882995.1 of uncultured Candidatus Competibacteraceae bacterium. GTDB lineage: Bacteria > Pseudomonadota > Gammaproteobacteria > Competibacterales > Competibacteraceae > Competibacter_A. The sequence continues at coordinate 8,968 of CAIRZE010000049.1, read as the reverse complement.
GGGCTTGCCGGGCTTGACAGACATGGCGCCCATGCATAACCAACCAGTGGTGGGCGTCTTTCTTAAATTCAACCGGTGTTATTTTTGATAAGCATTCCTCAATATCTCGCACCTTATTTCCACTTGCGATTCCAATACGATTAGAGACCCTGAAGACATGAGTATCAACCGCTACTGTTAGTTCTCCAAAAACCATGTTAAGAATAATACTAGCGGTTTTTCTGCCAACCCCTGGCAACTCTTCCAGAGCAACCCGATCATGCGGTACTTCTCCGCCGTGATGCTCTAATAGCAATGAGCAAGTTTTAATAATGTTAGCAGCCTTAATATTATGCAGACCGATCATCTTAATGTATTCCTTTAAATTTGCCTCACCCATCTCTAGCAGAGTTTGTGGCGTATTAGCAATCAGGAACAACTTGCTGGTAGCTTCATTGACCTTTTTATCAGTAGATTGAGCAGAGAGCATTACAGCGATTAGCAGCTCGAATGGACTGGCATAAGTTAGCTCCATATTCAGCATTGAATATAAAAACTTTAATCGAGAGAAAATCTGATGAATTCTTGTGACATTCATGGATAGAGGTACAGCATCTGATATAACATCAGCTGTATTTAGATTACCTATAGATCTAGTTACATCCAGCGTTCAGAGTGAGTATCTAGTGAATTCTTAATCGCGATTAGGCAACCTAGCCCAATAAATGCTCCACATGGCAAAACAGCTAGTATAAATCCACGATATCCTTCGAACAGATGAAGAGTCAGAAATTTGCCAGCGTCACCAAACAGTAACTCAGCATGACTAAGTAGCGTCCCTTGTCCTAACACCTCCCGAAGCGCTCCAATGAGTACTAGACAAAATGTAAATCCTAAGCCAGTGGCAATTCCATCTACACCTGATGCTAACACATTACACCGCCTAGATGCGAATACTTCTGCACGCCATATCACGCAGCAGTTTGTAACTATTAAAGGTATGAAGATACCTAAAATTGTATAAAGTCCTGGCAAAAAAGCATGCATCACCAATTCCACAGTTGTAACTACACTAGCGATTAAAATGACAAACACTGGAATTCGCACTTCTGGCCGTAAAAGATCACGCATCAGTGCAATAGTAACGTTAGATACTAATAGAACTAGTGTAGTCGCTAAGCCCAACCCAAAGCTATTCACCACATTATTTGATACCGCTAGTAATGGGCAAAGCCCTAGCATGGTCACAAGACCAGTATTTCTAGTCCAAAGACCGTCTCTGAGAATTGTTTGATAACTGGTTTTACTCATTCTCAGCCGACTTTACTGTAAAAAGTTGCTCACGATGAGACTTAAAATACTCCAAGAATTTACTGGTAGCCCTGACTATGGCGCGCTGAGTAATAGTAGCACCTGTATATTGGTCGAATGCACCACCATCTTTCTTCAAATACCATCTGTCCGGACTAGGGTTCTGTATAGACCTACCAGTGAACCCCAGAATCCAGTTTGATTTCTCTTCGTCGATACCATCACTAAGCCCAGGTGTTTCTTTATGGTTTAGAACACGTACTCCAGATATAGTACCGTCTATATGAATCCCAACTAGTATCTGAATCGGACCATTATACCCATCTGGAGCGATCGGTGTAGCAAATAGAGCAACCGGCTGGCCCTTCTTAAGAGCACTGTAAATCTTTACAGGTTGTTCAGTCCCTAGCCATTCTGGTTCTAACACTTCAATATAATAGTTGATTATATGATTATCGTAGTAACTAGAATCTAGCAATTTAATCAATTTAGCTTCTAACATCCCACGTTGAGCCGCTGCTATAACATCAACTGTACTATTATATATTACAGTAACCAGAAAAGAACCTAATATAGTGAATCCACACAATATCATTGCAGCAATCCATATGCTGCGGCAGGCAATACCTATCACCGTCCTGCTCCAAACAACCTCGGCTGTGTATATAAATCGATGGTAGGTGCAGCAATATTCATCATTAGAACCGCAAAAGCGACACCATCTGAATAGCTACCGAAACTACGGATAATATATATTATTATCCCGACACCAACTCCATAGATCAGTCTCCCGAGCGGGGTAGTACTAGCAGTTACAGGATCAGTGGCGATGAAGAAAGCGCCAAAAATCGGCGCCCCGCTCCAGATATGAAACCAGGGCGGCAGATAATGTGGGTCAGTTAGATAGAAAACCGTTGATATAGCAATTAACCCACCTAACAGCCCAACAGGAATTCGCCAGTCTATCGTACGAGTATAAACAAGCCACAAGCCGCCAGCTAGAAATCCAGATGTCATCCATTCCCAACCACTACTGCAGTTAAAGATACTTGGAAAATAGCTATTGAGCATCCCAGTTACTGACGCCTCTAATTCCAGATTATTATGTAAGATACTTAGCGGTGTGGCTCCTGTTATTGCATCTGGCGAGAGTCTTTCTGGCAAAACTCCAATGAAAGTAGCCTTTATAACTTCTATGAGTGACATGGCCTGAGGTTGCCAGATACAGTGAGGAATTAACCACGCATTCATTTCTATTGGAAACGAGATCAGTAGCATTACATAACCGATCATAGCTGGGTTAAATGGATTATAACCTAATCCACCATATAAGTGTTTAGCTACTACAATTGCAAATATTATCCCGATAGTTGTTATCCACCATGGCGCTAGCTGCGGTAACGATATAGCTAATAACCAGGCGGTAACTATAGCACTACAATCGCCTAAATATAGGGTCAGGTTCTTACCACGTGCTGTTAGCATGGCAGCTTCAGCGCCTAGAGCTACTACAGTCGCAACACTGATATTGATTAATATACCCCAGCCGAAGAACCAGATACATGCCACGCTACCAGGAACCATTGCATACAGCACTCTGCGCATAGTCCGCCCGACACTGATTTCGCTTTCGCTAACGCTAAAGGTATGTGGAGAATTAAGCATTATGAAGCGCATATTAATATGCCAAATTAACTAAAATAGCTCTCTGATAGGAATGATATGACTGCTATTTGCTTACATGTCTCTGCTATTATAATTAGCATTAGGCATCAGTACTGGTGCCTTTTCCTGTAGCTTAGCTTCTCTTATTTGCTTCTTATGCTCTAGTCGAGCTACCCTCGCTCGATACCGTCTTCTAGCAAGATCGGCTTTTTGCTTCTCTTTTTCCTGCGCCCAGATCTCACTTTTAGCATATCGATAGTACTGTACTAGCGGGATATGGCTTGGACAAACATAGCTACAACAACCGCATTCAATACAACTAAACAGATGGTAATCTTTTACTCTGTCAAGCTCCTTAGCACGTGCATACCAGTACAATTGTTGTGGTAGCAAGTTCATCGGGCATACATCAACACATACCCCACAACGTATACAAGGTCTCACTGGATATTGAAGAGTAAAATTTGCAACCCTAGCGGCAAAAATACAATTAGTTGCCTTGATAACTGGCACCTGATCATCGTGTACAGCGAAGCCCATCATCGGCCCACCCATGATTAACTGATCTACTCCATACCGATACCCACCACTCTGATTGATCAAATGCGAAAAAGGCGTACCAAAAAGTACCTCCATATTCTGCGGCTGATTGACATGACCAGTTATAGTAACGACTCGAGAAATAACTGGTTCTCCAAACTCAATTGTGCGATGAACAGCATAAGCAGTACCTACATTAAAACACTGCACCCCGATATCAACCGGTAACCCATTTATAGGTATCTCCCTACCTGTCAGTAAGGCGACGAGTTGCTTAACACTGCCACTAGGATAACGTGTTGGTATTTTCACTACCCTATAACTTGTACTGGAGCATGCTGCCTCCATCTCGGATATAGCTTGTGGTTTATCATCCTCAATACTTACTAGTACCTCACGCGGTTGTAATATATGCACGATAATGTGCAGACCAGAAATTATTTCAGATGCTCTTTCCCGCATAAGCAGATCATCACACGTGATCCAAGGTCCGCATTCGCTGCCATTCAGAATCAAAGTGTCAATGGCAGTAGAAGTATTGAGCTTGACCGCAGTTGGAACTACTGCACCACCTAAACCAACTACGCCAGCACTACGCAACAAGTTATACACTTTTTTGGGATGCAGACTCTTATAATCTACCGTTTCTCTTCGATTGATCCATCGATCCTCACCATCGCTTTCTATAAGCACACATAGATCTAACAACCCAGAAGGATGGGGTACCAGTTTATTATCTATATCCAATACTCTCCCAGATGTTGGAGCATGGATAGCAGCACTCATATAACCATCAGGTTTGCCTATCATCTGTCCTTTTAAAACATGATCACCAGCCTTTACCAGCGGCTTAGAGATGGAACCAGTATGCTGTCGTAGAGGCACTGTTAAAACATGAGGCAGAATGCTCGATTTTATCGGTTGCTGGTTCGATTCAGATTTATGACTAGCAGCTTTTACACCGCCATGGAAAGAGAATAAATCCTTCATATATAGCTATAGCGATAGTTTATTTATCTATTAATTTACTTGTTTTTCTAACTCTTCCCTTCTCCAGCAGATGGATAAACCCACTTCCAACTAGTAATTGTCGGTAAAACCGGCTCCATATTTATGCAATCCATCGGGCATGGCACGATACATAATCCACAACCAGTGCATTCCTTAGCAATTACCGTATGTATAAACCTTGCTGCCCCGAGGATAGCATCCACAGGGCAAGCTTGCATACAAAAAGTACAACCGACACAGTTCTTCTCATCTATTTTAGCTAACATTTTTCTTGGTGTGGAGCCAATTACTAGATCGATTTTTTCTACATCGCGGCTTAGTAACTTTGATAAAGCAATAGTACAAGCTGCGCCTCCTGGCAGACATCGATCAATGGCAGCATCACCAGCAGCGATTGCCTCTGCATATGGTAAACATCCAGAGAAGCCACACTGACTACATTGTGTTTGTGGCAAAATAGCATCTATTTTCTCGGCGATAGGAGAGCCTTCTACTTGGAACCGCATAGCAGCGGACCCCAACAGCAGTCCGGAAATAACAGCCAATGTACCCATAGTAATCACAGCGACTAACATGGCTTCCTTCAACCCCCTATTAGTCTTAATCCAGAAAATCCCATAAAAGTTAAGGACATTAAGCCTATAGTAATCATAGTTATTGCAGACCCGCGAAAATTAACAGGAACGTCGGCCACCAAAATTCGCTCGCGCATTGCTGCAAATAGAACAATTACTAGTGAAAATCCAACTGCTGCGCCAAAACCATACAGTGCCGAGGATATAAAATCGTGCCGTGCTTGCACATTAAGAAGCGAAGCTGCAATAACCATACAATTAGTGGTTATCAATGGTAAATAAATACCAAAGGCCTGATAAAGTAACGGACTAGTTTTTTTTATGAATATTTCTGTTAATTGTACTATCACCGCTATCGATAGTATGAAATATATGGTACGAAGATACTCTAAGCCAAGTGGAATCATTATATAATGATCAATCAGATAGGTAAAAACAGAAGAAATGGTCAACACAAATGTCGTAGCTAATCCCATACTCATTGCGGTTTCCAGCTTGCGAGATACACCCACAAACTGGCATAAACCCAGGCATTGCACTAAAACATAATTATTTACCAGAATCGTACTGACCAAGATCTCCGAATATTTATTCATAACTAATAACGCTATCAATAATAATTCTCTTACTGAGGTAAATCAAATCTGTTTCAATTTAAATATCTATTGCAGAAGAAAACAAAACCCCTCCCCTTCCAGCAACTACGCTAGTATCTTATTGGAATGTCAGTTTATCGCCAATTAATAGGAACTCTATCAAAGCCTTTTGAGAATGCAGGCGGTTTTCAGCCTGATCCCAAACCTTGCTTTGCGGGCCATCGATTACATCAGCACTAACTTCCTCACCCCGGTGCGCTGGTAAGCAATGCAGGAAAATTGCATTAGGACTAGCTTTCTCCATAATCTCTGTAGTAACCTGATAAGGTATGAAATCTTGTAATCTCCGCGCTTTTTCAGATTCTTTTCCCATGCTGGCCCAAACGTCTGTAGTTACTGCATCAGCGTTCTTTACAGCAGCCAATGGATCATGCAGCAGGACTACGTGATCGGTTGCTCGTCTCAGCAAATTATCATCTGGTTCATACCCAGGTGGGACGGCGATCCGTAACTGGAAGTCGAGTTGGCATGCGGCTTCAAGATAACTATTACACATATTATTTCCGTCACCAATCCACGCTACTATGCGCTTCTGGATATCACCGTAATGTTCTATGAATGTCTGCATGTCAGCTAAAAGTTGACAAGGATGATTATAGTCAGTCAATCCATTTATAACAGGTACTTTGGAATGAGCTGCAAACTCCCTAACCTGCTCATGCTCGAAAGTACGGATCATAACGATATCCACCATTCTAGATAGCACTTTCGCGGTATCCTCCACAGGTTCCCCGCGCCCCAGTTGGGTATCTCTTGGTGATAGGAAGATAGAGCTTCCTCCCAACTGTGCCATTCCAGTGCTAAATGAAATGCGCGTTCTAGTCGAGGCTTTATCAAAAATCATACCTAGAACTTTTTGGAGGAATGGTGTGTAATGCTCGCCTCTATAGTGCATGACCTTCAATTCTGCAGCGCGCTGTAACACCCGTTTCAGTTCGTCAGGTGTCAAGTCAAACAAACTGAGAAAATGGCGTGTTTTCATTTTATTTTCGCTGAAACTGAAAGTACCCGAGTTATGGAACCTATTGATAGTCTCGCTACGCTGGGTTTGGAAAAAGAGCGTACGATTTAAAAAAAGAGCGCTACCGGCCACTGCAATAGGAAAAGCCATAAGCGAAATTTTTTCGTAGATATAAATAGATCACTAATCGCTGATAGTACCACATCATTTTTCAGATTAAACTGGATGCAATTATTTATGGAAATTAACTACTGTCCAAAATGCGGAAATCAGCTGAGGACTGCTGATATCAGCCGACAGACTAGAATTCGTTGCAGCTCTTCTGACTGTGATTATGTATTCTGGAATAACCCTACTCCGGTGGTTGCTGCGATTATCGAAGTGGATAATAATATGATTATCCTAGCTAGGAATAAGGGATGGCCAGAAAAAGTGTATGGATTGATTACTGGATTTCTGGAACATGGTGAAACCCCGGGCGATGCGGTGCTGCGTGAGGTACGCGAAGAACTTAATTTGTATGGTACATTTGCTAGCTTCATAGGTAATTATACTTTTTTCGAGATGAACCAGCTCATCATAGCCTATCATGTAATAGCTAGAGGTGAACCTATAATTGGTGATGAGCTAGCGGATATCAAGCTAGTGCCAGTTGAGAATTTGAAGCCTTGGGCTACAGGCACCGGGCCTGCTGTTCGTGACTGGTTGGCAGCTCGTGGTTTTTCTAGACGGTAAACGCAACTGTTTTATCTTCTACTTCTATAATCTGGTTATAATTGAAGAACTAAAATTTATCTCTTCAAGAAGCTTGCACACAATTTTTTATTTTTTCAATCCGCACTCTACCTCCATCATTAAATCAATTGGCTCTTTAAGCGATGAAAAATTGGCAGCAGAAATACTATTTAAAACTAAAGGCTGTTGAGGTCCCGTCCCCGTCCCCCACAGCTCATTGATCTTCAGAAAATAGCGTCGGTGGAAAACCACCGTCATTCGCTCTCTTCAAAGCGACTTAAAATCAGACTTTCTAAGTGCTCGAGTGCCTGTACAGCATCAGTACCACTGACTCGTAATTCCAACTGAGATCCAAAACCAGCTGCCAGCATCATGACACCCATAATACTCTTACCGTTAACTTCACGATTACCACACGCTAACCGAATTTCTGCATCAAATCCAGAAGCTAGTGTAACGAACTTTGCAGCAGCTCTGGCGTGCAAGCCTAGTTTGTTAATAATCAAAACCTGCCGTTTTAACATCTTACTCGAATCCGATATACAGTAATAACTATTTTTTGTTGATCACTGCTCTGACTTTATTTCCCTATGCCTGACCATGACAAATTCCCGATTTTCACTGAAATGGCGTGCTAACATCTCGGCGATGAAAACTGAGCGGTGCTGACCACCTGTACAGCCGATCGAAACTGTTAGATAGCTGCGCTCGCTTGCTTCAAACTTTACTAACCAATTCTCTAAGAATTGGCACAAATCGTTAACCATATTTATTACGTCAGAATGCGATTCTAGGAATTCAATCACGAGCTTGTCTAAACCATTTAAGTGTCTTAACTGCAGTTCCCAATGAGGGTTGGGCAAGCACCGGACATCGAATACAAAATCCGCGTCGGAAGGCACCCCGTTCTTAAAGCCAAATGACTCAAACAGGAGCGACATTGCCTCGCGTGGTGTATTTTGCAGACGCTCGCGAAGCAATTCGCGTAACTGATAGATATTGGTATCGCTAGTATCGATGATTATATCGGCACACTTAACTATAGGTTCTAGAAGACGTCGTTCCTGGTAAATTGTCTCCTGCAAAGGAGTACTACCAAGATTAAGTGGATGTCTGCGGCGTGTTTCATTATAACGTTTAAGAAGCGCTTCATCATCAGCTTGCAGGAATATGACTTCTACACTAAGATCGCTAGCAGCACGCAGTGCTTTCAGTGTTGCAGGAAATCGGTGCAATTCATCAATGAAATTGCGTGCGTCAATACCAACTGCCACCGCCGGTGGTAAAATATCGGTAGTAGTAAGTATTTCCTGTATTAAAGGAAGAATCAGGTTGAATGGTAAATTATCAACACAGTAGTATTCCAAGTCTTCTAGTGTTTGTAATGCAATAGTTTTGCCAGATCCAGACAGGCCGCTGACGATAATTATTCTCATGTGACCTACTACTCTGCCATAGCTTCTTTTATGCGTGCCATCAGATCTTCTTCAGCAAGATAACCATTCAGTCGCAGGATATGATCACGCACAGCGCAT
>CAIRZE010000048.1 GCA_903882995.1 uncultured Candidatus Competibacteraceae bacterium | reverse complement strand
TTAGAGGAAGAACTAGTGTCTAATTCTTTTTCTTTAGACATGTGAAGAAAACCGCATCCAGCTTTTAGGAGTCCAGTTTAGGTCGACTATTTTATCTTCCTCTATATAACTGGCCTGTGGCAAATTGCACTTGCTGGCGAAATATCGATGAAATGCCAGACTAGCTGTCAGTTCTGGATGAAAAACTGTGACTAAAATCTGATCGCTCTCGGCAGCAGCAATATAATCATCATTTATTTTTAATAAAACTCTCACACCCTTGCCTACATGTACGATTTTAGGCGCTCTGATGAAGGTAAGAGGAATTGAGTCTTGTTCTACAACAGCAGGTATTGTAGCATTGCAACTGAAGCTGTCTAGCTGGCTCCCGAAGGCATTGCGATCCACTACCATATCGATAAAACCGAAAAACGGCGGCAACCCGCTGGTATTTTCCCTAGCCAGCAGAATAGCTCCGGCGCATGTACCCCATATCTTAAGACCATTATCATAAGCACGCCTGATAGCGCAATCGAGTCCAAAGCTCCGCATAAGCCTGGACATACAGGTACTCTCACCGCCTGGAATTATCAACCCAGATAGCCCATCAAGCTCAGCTGCACATTTTATTGCACGAGCGGCTATTCCGATCTCTTTTAAATGATTAAGATGCTCTGCTACTCCACCCTGTAAATCTATAACCCCTATTACACTAGAATCTGTAATAGCCATTACTGCCCTCGCGCCGCGAGCCGTTCCTCATTAGATATGCTTGCCACACTTCGTCCCGGCATAGGATTACCAAGACCAATCGAAAATTCGAGTAAGTGCTCGGGATTGTTGTAAAAAGCTGTTGCTTTAACAATAGCGCTGGCCCTGCGGACAGGGTTATCAGATTTGAAGATGCCGGAACCAACGAATATACCGTCACAACCTAACTGCATCATCAAGGCCGCGTCGGCGGGCGTAGCAATACCACCAGCGGCAAAATTTACAACTGGCAGCCGCCCCAATACCTTGACATCTAGAGCTAGCTCATATGGAATGCCACTCACCTTAGAAAAGGCTATGACCTCCTCAGTTGGCATACTCACTAGCTGCCTAACCTCGCGATTTATAGTCCGCATATGCCTAACAGCCTCGACTATATCACCAGTTCCAGCTTCCCCCTTTGTGCGTATCATTGCTGCACCTTCAGCGACTCGACGCAATGCTTCACCTAGATTCCTTGCACCGCAAACGAATGGGATCTCGAATCCTTTTTTGTCAATGTGACACTCTTCATCAGCTGGTGTCAATACTTCACTCTCATCTATATAATCAATTTTTAGTGCTTGTAAAATTTGGGCTTCAACGAAATGCCCAATCCGCGCTTTGGCCATCACTGGTATAGTAACTGCTTCCTTAATGGCTTTAATCAGACCAGGATCAGACATACGGGCGACCCCTCCCTGAGTGCGGATATCAGCCGGGACACGCTCGAGTGCCATCACTGCCACAGCACCAGCTTCCTGCGCAATCTGAGCATGTTCTACACTAACTACGTCCATAATGACTCCACCCTTTAGCATCTGAGCCAATTGGGTGTTTAGAAGGTATCTATTCTTTATCATGCTGCCACTCACTACTACATACTGTTGCGACGAGCACACTGTGCAGATCAGTAGCCCACTATTAATATAATATTTAAATCACTAGATCCATTATATCATACTAACGCCGATGGGCTAGGAGCTTCTAAAAACTCGCAGCATTATCAGCCCAAGAATAAGCTAGCTCCACATCGTGAGTGGAAAAAACAATCGTGGTACCAGTCTCACATAATTGCTGTAAAGCTCCAAGCAGGTGCTGAATATAATGCGGGTCGAGGCCGGCCGTTGGCTCGTCCAGCAACAGAACTTCTGGGTGCATAGCTAAAATACCAGCGATCGCTACCTGCTTTTTCTGACCAAAACTGAGTGTGTATGTAGATCGATTAGACAGATGGGTAATCCGTAATTCTTCTAAAGCCATCTAAACACGCTCACGCACTACACACTCTGCTAATCCGAAATTTATAGGTCCAAAAGAAATATCCTGTTCAACAGTAGCAGCAAACAGTTGGTCATCAGGTTCTTGCAACACTAGCCCAACCGAGCACGCCAGCGATCAAGGGCGTGCCGATCATAGGTAACCGGGCAGCCATCAAGTAATACCTCTCCCTGGGTAGGCCAAAAAGTGCCATTGAGGTGTAGTAAAAGGGTCGTCTTTCCGGATCCATTAGAACCAAGAATAGCTAACCTACGCACTTTTTTAATAGTTAAGTTGAGATTATGCAGAGTAACGATTCCGCCATATGGATAAGAATAACAAAATCCCCTTGCTACTAGTAAAGATATGGCCATATTGATAATTTATGAGCTAGCCACTCACTAGCCAGTGCAATCAATCCGACGATATCTAGGCTTATTGACAAACGTAGCCACGATAACTTTAACTTTGGCTCCAGCACGCGTAATTCGCCATTACACCCTCGTGCGGCCAGGCCTATCTCCAGACGACGCATCTGTCCCCTGTTGAAAGGTATTTCCAGCTAGCAATCCTATCGATCGCAGACATTTATAGAATCTTGAATAACCAAGCCGCGTATCCTGAGCTCGATGACCCATTACAGCCCGTTCAGTGAAAATAAAAATCGGATGGGTGCATAAGCATGATCAGTTCGACTATGCTAGCTGGAACCAGTGCCCACCTTAGCAACAGTGCCCAGTCTGTCAATGGCGTGGTTAGTGCCAGAAAGGTAAGACAACTAACAGCTGAGAGTGCTCTGACTACTATCGAAAATGCTAGGAGCCAACCTTCGATAGAGAATTGGAGTACCAGACTATTGCTGAAGTCAATAGATATAGCTAAGAACGGGATTCCAGACAATAAAAAACTATCGGCGCTACCAACGTTTCTAGAATTACACGGAAAGGTATCCCGGCACCTAATACGGTCACCAGCATTATCACAGCTAGCACGATTGGACCAACAGCTATAGGTGGGAGAATAAGCGTTAAAAACAACAGTAGGGATGATGCTGGTAACACCTTCTCAGCTGGTGGGGGTGCCAATTCTGCCAGCAGTTGGTCCAAGCATAGTGATTAATCGCTCGCATCTTGCCGATGATCTAGGTCCCATTGCCGTGATACTTGACCACGTTTGAAGCCTAGATAATAACCTAATACTGCTGCACCGAGTGCTGCTTGCCAAGCAAATAACCCACTTTCAATATCAGCAGAAGGTTTCCAAATTAAATTGGACCATGGACGATATTCAGGTTGAATTTCATAGATAGCCTCTATAGCAAGAATATCAGAACCTGTACCAGTACTGCCAAGAATTATTGAGCCTAAGATCAAAAGTAAACCAAATGCTAAGCGCCTTCACGAGTGAAACTCCATAGCAAAACCGGTTAGGAATTTGAGACTTTGTAGTTCTTCAACACTTTGTTCACGCAATAAATCTAAAATTACGACCGTTAATAAACCCTCTACCCTCTACCAAGGCTAATGGCAATTGAGTAGGCCCAAATACACCAATAAATTAAATGATCCCATAATTCCACTGATGTGATCTGGGAAAGCTAACGCTAGCTGGCCAGCTGAAACTATATAGGTTGCATCACCTAGCGTAGCAGAAAGAAATACACTAGCGGTTAAGGATAGGTTGTGATCCACCTTGTCAGGCGAAACAGTAAGTAAGAGACACACGGGCCTGCAATAGCCATCGAAAATACGTTAGCGCCCAACGTGCTTAAACCATCATGTCCCAGAAATAATGCCTGAAAAGCCAGGACAATGGTGCCTAAAATCACCATAACCAATGGCACGAACAACATCGCACCTAACCCTGTGCTGGTGGGCATGGGAACAGCTACCAGTTACTGATGGTAGCTTAAGCGCTGAAAGTATAAATACAAATGCACCAGAAGCTGCTAATAAAAACTTCGTTCTTGGATGATCCTGTATAATACGGTTAATCCGGTTAACACTAATCAGAAGGAATGGAACTGCAATTAAAGTCCAAGTAAAAGCGTGCAGAGTAGAGGAGGTAAGAACCCTTCAGAAATATGCATGTAATGATCTCTCCTGAATATGGGCGACAGGTTCAGGAAAGCTATCCATCGGATCGGTTATCTAACCACGACTTGCCGATAACCAGACAGCTGGAGACAGTTCGCAACACGGCACCCCACCTGAAGCTGATAGTCCGACTTAGGCAGGTTCTAGTCTAAAACCCAGATTCTTCTACACCATACTAGCCAGTGGTCTATAGACTTGAGGGGTAGGGTAACTCCAGAATCGATTGATGAATCTCCACTCACCAGAACCCTTTTAATAATCCCATTCTGGCTAAAAGCCCTTGGTGGGAACTTATAATCGATCTTAGCAATGGTGGATGCTAAACCTCGGTTAGGTGTAGAGTAAACTCCAGCGACACTTTCATAGCCAGGTTAGCAGCTCAAGGTTAATACTGAGAATTATTTATTCTCATCAAATTCTTAAAATATTACACCTAACTTCATATTCATAAGGCATATGATAAACACAAACAGCGCTACTTCTGGACCGTGCATGATCGCAGAATAGGACTAGGAAATACAACAATCAAATTGCTTTTCATTATAGCTATGATTTCTTGGATTTTTAGGCAGATATAGTGGATATAACTTACTAATTCTAATTATGGATAGTAATTGCAAACGCTCAATTCGATTATATTCCCATTATAATGCGTATTAGATAAGATAATAGGATGTTCCCTGATTATTCACCACCACTGCTAATAGTAATTATAAAACATCAAAACAAATACCTAGGACCAGGACTACCATTTACTACTATAATAGGCTGATGCTCTCTGCTAGTCAGCAACCGCGTATTATTTATACTGTATACTAGGAAGAACTTCTATTTCAGAATACTGCTCAATTGTCAGATTTGAAATACCAGTCAACCTGCTAGATTCATAGAATCTTACCTACAAGACCAACTAGATTTTCTACCCAATACCTAAATGAAACAACCATCATCACTTCCAGCTGTCTTGTTAATCGGACATGGCACCCGCATCTGTACAGGAGTCGCTGAGTTCAATACTCTAGCAAAAAATTTGCAAATTGCATTACCAGACCGAGTTTGCATGGCTAGCTTTCTAGAGATGGTTGATCCAACTATACCACATTCATTGGATATCCTGTACAAAAAAGGTTTCCGCAGTATTACTGCTTTACCAGCCTTCTTAATGGCTGCGAGCCACATTAAAAAAGAAATTCCAGCTCTAATACAGGGTTTTCAAGCTAAACACCCAGAGTTGAAAATCATTGTAGGCAAGGAGTTAGGAATAAATGCCAACTTAATAGAAATTGCTAAAGAGCGCATTGAGAATGCTGAATCTAAATTTATGGGTAATTACAATAGAAAGGACGCGCTGCTACTAATGATTGGACGTGGTAGTTCTGATACAGATGCTAATTCTAATATCAGTAAGATAAGCAGGATACTGTGGGAAGAAATGGGCTTTGGTTGGGCCGAAACTGCTTATACTGCTGTAACTAAACCTCTTATTGATGATGCTCTAGGGCGTATCCATCTCCTTGACTTTAAATACCTAGTGATCTTCCCATATCTTTTATTTAATGGGAAGGTTTTTGAACTAGTATGCGCCACTATAGATGCTTATCAAGCGAAATATCCCAAAGCGCGGACTGCGATTGTCCCATATTTAAATAATCACCCACTGCTAACCCACATATTCCTTGAGCGTCTCGCCCAAGCTGAAGCATACGAAACATGTATAAACTGTAATTGCCATTCTAAAATGTGCTGTAATCCGGGCCATAATCATGTTAATTGTTAGCCATGACATGATAGCAGCAATATAGTAATAGCATAGCCATCACACCTATGACGCCGCGCCGGCACCGGAGAAAATATGCCACGCTTCAACTATATTAGAGATCCAAAAGAAATCGAACGCCAATCTTTCTTGAAGATTCGTCAGTTAGCAGACTTGTCCAGATTCGACGCTGACCAGCAACAGATAGCAATGCGATTGATACACACTTCTGGTGATCCTACTATCATACAGGATTTGTATTTCAGTCCGAATGCAGTGCAAACTGGAATAGCTGCTCTAAACCAACTAGCAGACGTGCTTTGTGATATAGAAATGGTTAGTAAAGGTATCAGTAAACGCTACCTTAGTGGTCAGGTATATTGCTTCTTGAATGTACCAGAAGTCGTTGAACGTGCACGCAAGAATGGAGAGACTCGTTCAATGGCAGCGATAGAAAAATGGCAATCACATTTAACTGGTTCGATAGTTGCAATCGGCAACGCGCCTACCGTCCTATTTCGGTTGCTAGATCTTCTAGATTCTGGAGTTGCTCGTCCGGCACTTATCATTGGAATGCCAGTTGGTTTCATTAATGCTGCTGAAGCAAAGCAAGCATTATTGGATATTGCTCCGACTGAATTTCAAACCCCATGTATCACAATTTTAGGTCGGCGTGGTGGCAGCAGCTTGGCTGCGGCTACCATAAACGCATTGTCGCGTATGACAAACGGGATTCGCTTCTGATGTTTACAGAATCTAAAGATTCTAAAATCATACAAGTAGTTGGTATGGGTGTAGGCGACATCAGCGCTTTAGGTAATTCGGCGATAGCGGCAATTAAGCAAGCGGAACTTATAATTGGTGCGACTTACCATCTGTCTAACTTACCAGAACTGGGTGCTGAAAAACTGCCTTATCCTAGACCAATGAGCGGTTTATGGGATTTATTACGTGTCAATTTTGGAAGAAGTATTGTGATACTCGCATCTGGTGACCCACTTTTTTTCGGAATCAGCAGCACTCTGCTAAACCGCTTTCCATCAGATTGTCTAGTATTCCATCCGAACGTATCTAGCATACAAGTAGCATTTGCTAGATTAGGTCAACCGTGGCAGCAGGCGCAATGGATAAATCTACACGGCAGACCAATTTCTATCCTACGTGCAACGTTAAAAAGTAACATGATGTATGCGCTACTTACAGATCGTGATAGCTCTCCAAACGCTATTGCTAGGATTCTAGTAGAAACTGGATTTGGTGAATCCAATATCTGGGTTGCTGAAAACTTGGGTACAGATAAGGAGAGATTTAGTTTGTTTCAAGCCAATAACTTGGACGCTACAACTACTGAATTCTCTTCATTAAATATTGTAATTTTGAAGACATATGGACCTGGTGGTGTATTGCCTGAATTCCCTGGTATACCTGATACATGGTTCAGTACAGGCAAGGAACCTGGAAGGGGTCTGCTTAGCAAGCGTGAAGTGCGACTAGCTGCCCTATCTCTACTTTCTCCGCGTGCTGGTGAAATCGGCTGGGATATAGGTGCTGGTTGCGGCGGAATATCAATTGAATGGGCGCGTTGGAATCCATATGGAGAAGTCTATGCAGTTGAATATCATAAAGAACGGTTGAAACATCTGGAAATTAATCGGGAACGGTTTGGTGTCATCTCGAACTTGCATATTATACCAAGATGTGCAGCAGAAGCTTGGATTGATCTACCTAACCCGCAGGCTGTTTTTATAGGAGGTAGCAGTGGCAATCTAGGTGTAATTCTGCAAGAAGTTTGGGAAAGATTACAGCCTGGTGGACGGCTAGTGGCTAGTGCTGTCACTGAAAACAGCAAAATAGATATGTATAACTTTATAGGTCAACGTTCAGCTGAGTTAATAGAATTAAGTATTTCCCGTAACAATAGAATGGATAAATACCTTATAATGCGCCCCCACTTACCAGTGCTGCTGATGAAATTGGAGAAATCCGAATGAAAAGAGGTACCCTATATGGTATCGGTGTCGGTCCTGGTGACCCTGAATTAATGACGTTAAAATCTGTGCGTATTTTACAAAACGTGCCTATAGTTGCTTATCCTGTACCTCAGCAAGGTAGCGCGCAAGCCCGCGAGATAGTAGAAAGATGGTTAGTAGGAAAGCGTGAAATTCCAATTGAAATGCCCTGCTGTATTTTAGAT
>CAIRZE010000047.1 GCA_903882995.1 uncultured Candidatus Competibacteraceae bacterium | reverse complement strand
TTGCTGATGATGCTATTGTGTGTTGCCGCTAATTTTGCCTGCTGTATTATATTGATAGCGGCTGTTTTGGCGTTCGGATTGAGCCATGCTGGATTCTAGAATCCAGATATGGGCTTATATGCTTTTATGAGAGCTCGTCTTAACTACTACTCTCGAGGAAAATAATAGAGCAATGGCCTGGTGTTGTGATTCCAGAACGGACAGTAATTAGTGGTTTTACTTATTGTCATATTAGCTATTCATAATCAACCATCGGGAGAGGAGGGATATGGTAATCAGTCAATCTGCAAGATGTGGTACTACTACAGGGTTTTTCAGTGCATTGATATTGATGTGGAGTGCACGTGGGCACGCCGAGTTGGCTTTCAATATGCCCCGTGGAGTAACTTCTGTCAGCTGGGCAGTTTACGACCTGCACATGCTGATTTTTTGGATTTGTGTGGCTATTGGGTTGGTAGTGTTCGGAGTAATGTTTTGGTCTATTTTTCACCACCGTAAGTCTCGTGGTGCTGTTCCAGCCCAGTTCCACGAAAGTACACTGATTGAAATCTTGTGGACAGTAATCCCAGTATTAATTTTGGTTAGCATGGCAGTACCAGCTACGAAGACGCTCGTAAAAATGTATGATGCTAGCGATGCTGAGCTAACAGTTAAAGTTACCGGTTACCAATGGCGCTGGCGATATGATTATCTTGACCAAAACGTTGGTTTCTTCAGCGTGCTGTCTACTCCTTATTCTCAGATACATAACTTAACAGCCAAGAGTGAGCATTACCTTCTAGAGGTAGACAATCCACTAGTGGTACCGGTTGGTAAGAAAGTCCGTATTTTAACTACTGCTGCTGATGTAATTCATTCATGGTGGGTACCAGAACTGGGTTGGAAGAAGGATGCTATTCCGGGTTTCATCAACGAGAGTTGGACATTGATAGAACAGCCTGGTATTTATAGAGGGCAATGTGCTGAATTATGCGGTAAGGATCATGGCTATATGCCAATTGTTGTCAAGGCTGTACCTGAAGCAGAATTTGAAGAGTGGCTATCTCAGATGAAGGCAAGGAACGATAAGTCTAAGCCAATCTTAAAAACTGCGCATACTGGTCAAAACATTCAAATTGCTTCTGGAGGTCAAACGCTATGAGCATGGCATCTCATGCTAATGACTACAATCACGATCATAACGCGCCGCCTCGCGGCGTAGGCCGTTGGTTTTTCACTACCAATCATAAAGATATCGGGACTTTATACCTTCTTTTATCACTACTGATGTTTTTTATCGGTGGTGGTATGGCCCTAGTGATTCGTGCAGAACTGTTCCAACCTGGGTTGCAGATCGTCAACCCACAGCTATTCAATGAATTGACTACTATGCATGCGCTGGTAATGATATTCGGCGCGGTAATGCCAGCTTTCGTAGGTTTAGCCAATTGGATGATTCCGATGATGATTGGCGCACCGGATATGGCCCTACCACGCATGAATAACTGGTCCTTCTGGATCATGCCGTTCGCGTTTATTCTGCTTTTATCTACGCTTTTTATGCCTGGTGGAGGACCGGCCGGTGGATGGACCCTATATCCTCCACTTGTACTACAGACTGGCCAAGCTTTCCCTTTTGTGATTTTATCTATTCACATGATGGGAGCATCGTCAATAATGGGAGCAATTAACATAATTGCTACTATACTTAATCTGCGTGCTCCCAGCATGACTTTGATGAAAATGCCTCTGTTTGTATGGACATGGTTAATCACCGCCTATCTATTGATCGCAGTAATGCCAGTTCTGGCTGGTTCGGTTACAATGTTACTAACTGACAAGTTCTTTGGAACTTCTTTCTTTAATGCAGGTGGTGGTGGCGACCCGGTGATGTTTCAGCACATTTTCTGGTTCTTCGGGCACCCTGAAGTGTATATCATGATCTTACCAGCTTTTGGGGTAATTTCTATGATTATTCCCACTTTCTCTAGAAAACCTTTGTTCGGTTATGCATCTATGGTCTATGCCAGTGCCTCTATCGCCCTCCTATCTTTTATCGTATGGGCGCATCATATGTTTACAGTAGGGATGCCGCTAGCTGGTGAGCTGTTCTTTATGTATGCGACAATGCTTATTGCAGTACCAACAGGTGTAAAGGTATTTAACTGGGTGTCAACCATGTGGCGCGGTTCGAT
>CAIRZE010000046.1 GCA_903882995.1 uncultured Candidatus Competibacteraceae bacterium | reverse complement strand
CTATTGCGTTGATTTTGCAGAGCCCGGTATTTCACTTTATGAAAGCCTCAGCTGATTCAAGCAATGTTTTTTTATTGATAGCAGCATAGTAGTTGATACTATAATCTGTGCCACGCTGCGCTTTTTTTATCATGCTTTCTAGGTTAGGGTGCTTGTCCTCAGGTGTCTGGCCACTTCCCAACCCACCGCCAAATTCGATGATAGAGGTAATCCCACTCTGGAATGCAGTTTCTAGATTACTAATCCAGTCAACTTGATGAAATAGCTGAAAGAACAGTCGTGTTTTTATAGCCGTTGGCACAGGATCGTGATATGAGCCAGTATAATTAGAAAGCACGCGTACAGCCGGTTTGATCATCACTGCGGCATCCAATACCTGTCGGAAATGCAAAGCAGCAACTGTCATATAAAAAGTGTGAAAAGCACCCTCAGTTCTGAGGCGCGTCGGCCGTTTCTTTGGAAAATGGATGTGTGCCTCTTCAGTTAATTTATCTAAATCTTCGCCACGTCCACCCACTACAGTTTGATCTGGAAGATTACAGGCAGCTACTGCGCAGAAATGTTTTTCTGCAAGCGGCCGAACTTCGTTAAGATGTAGTGGAAATACAAGCATTTCACCTTCACCGTAAGTACCCATATACTCACCGCGTTTTTGCACTAAGCGCAATGCTGTTTCAAAATCAAGCGCCCCGGCAGCAACTAAAGCACAGTACTCGCCAAGACTATGGCCTGCAGCTAAAACTGGCTGGATTCGATTTTCAGTTAATTCGCGAAATATTACCAGACAAGCCAGTGCATGAGTCAGTAAGGCAGGCTGGGTATGTCGTGTGAGTTTTAAATCTTCTTCTGGGCCTTCTAGACAGAGTTTTAGGAGATCATAGCCAACAATATGGTTTGCTTTATGATACAACATCTGCGCAACTGGGAAATCCTGGATAAGATCGCTGCCCATACCAACATATTGAGAACCCTGTCCGGGGAAAACGAACATGATCTGCTGGTGCTGATTCGACACGGCCTGTACCCCTTTATGTAGAGTGATGTAACAAGCGCGCAAAGATACGGTGAAGTCAATATCAATTCAAGGTGGATAGAGTTAAAAATGTATATTGATCACCATATTTCTTTATGGATCATATAAACAATAATAGCAGTTACTATATTAAACTTGAAACGATCTTTATCAAGACTTGCTCTGAACTTATTCTGTTGTATTTTCTTCACAGAATCCGTAAATCAAGCTTTCAAATTTAGAATAAATATAGAATTCTTACCAGCTGTAAATATAGCACTTTATATTGCAACTATTGTGCTGAACAGCTTAGAAGAGTAGGAATAGTCACAACCACTGGTAAAATAACCGCTTGACTATGTAAAGAAAGTATGTGCCATCACAAGTAGCGACAGTTGCTAGCTGCGATCCGATATCCAGGAAGCTCTTTTACTTAACAACTTAGCGGCTGCACAGTAGTTTAATTTTATGGTATGTATAATGAATATTATATCTGCTCAAAAGAATATCGTTCTCGCATAAATTTAGTTATCTAGAATATTTGCTATTACCAGCCATTGTGATAATGGTGCTGATAAAACAGTAAAGATGCTAACGGTTTTATATACCTGTATGTGGAATATTCGGATCTTTAGATAAGATCCAGGGTGTTCCTGGAAATGGAAATTAATATATAAAGATAAGTAATAATCTCATTCATATAGAGCTAAATAGCCGTATATTGTATTGTTGACAAATAGTGGGGGCATTAATGGCTACTGCGACCATCATTGACGGTAAACATATTGCTGCAAAGTTACGCGCTGTGGTTGCAACACATGTTGCTAAACTGAAGAAGGAATATAACCTGGTTCCAGGATTAGCAGTTTTGTTAGTTGGTGAAGATCCAGCTAGCCAGATTTATGTGCGCAACAAAGGCTGGCAAGCCCTGGATGTCGGTATGAATTCTTTTCAATATACACTGCCAGAAACAGTTTCCCTAACCGAATTATTAAAATATATAAATGACTTGAACCAAGATCATAATGTTAACGGCATCCTTGTGCAATTACCATTACCTAAGCAGATCGATACAGAAATGGTAATCGAAATGATCGCTGTCAGTAAGGATATAGATGGTTTTCATCCTCTAAACGCTGGCTTACTAGTTCTAGGTGGAGTTGGGATGATCCCTTGCACCCCAATGGGTTGTCTGATGTTACTTAAGCAGTACCTAGGCAAGCTGGCTAGCATGCATGCTGTAATACTAGGACGTTCTAATATTGTCGGAAAGCCGATGGCAACTATGCTTTTGAGAGAGAATTGCACAGTCACCATTGCACATTCTTATACACGCGAAATAGCTGAAGAATGTAGGCGTGCGGATATTTTAGTATCAGCGGTGGGCAATCCTCAAATAGTCAAAGGTGACTGGCTCAAACCAGGTTCAACAGTAATCGACGTTGGTATCAACCGCATCTCAACCCAGTATCCGTATATTATGGACAAGCTGGTAGGAGACGTAGATTTTGCATCAGCAATCAAAGTAGCAGGTGCTATAACGCCAGTACCGGGCGGCGTCGGGCCTATGACGATCGCCTGTTTATTGTTAAATACTTTGATAGCTACCTGCCGTCAAAACGGGATCTCAGAACCAAAAATCAAGCTACCCTGAAATCCTAAAAGCCCTATTGTAACTTACTACACTTACCCAAGCGCCGGTATCTGCTTGTAGACTGGGGCATAGTGGGCCGTCACCAGAATTGATTCTATCATACTCATAGCACTAGCTTTCCCTTGCCAGGCAATGTCAAATGCAGTACCGTGATCGACACTGGTGCGCAGAAAAGGTAATCCTAAAGTGAGAGAAATAGTTCTTTCAAAATCTAGAGTTTTAGTAGCTATGTGTCCCTGATCATGATACAAAGATAGCACTGCTGTGTATAGACCAAGCCTTGCTTTGTAAAAGACTGAGTCTGCGCTGATAGGACCAACCACCTGGAAACCCTTCCTTTTAGCTTCTATGATTGCTGGTATAACTGCGTTTATTTCCTCATCACCGAACAGACCATTCTCGCTACTGTGTGGGTTTAGACCAGCAACAGCTAGTTGCCCTCTGCTGAGGCCAAGCTGATCCATAGCTTGCTGGCAACGCTCGATATAAATAAGTATCCGCTCTTTAGTAACCAAATTACAGGCTTGTATCAGAGAAACATGGCGACTTAGGAAAAATACCCTTAAACCTCCAGGAGTTTCAAACATAGTCAGAGGTTCGTGTGTGCCGGTTAGGGCAGCTAGCATCTCGGTGTGTCCAAGATATTTGATATTAGCGGTTCGGATAGATTCTTTATTGATAGGCCCAGTATTGATAGCATCCACTTCACCGCGTAGGGCCGCTTTAACCATTACCTTTATATATTCCCAAGCAGCTTTCCCGCATAGTGCCTGGACCTTACCAGGTTCGAAATTAGCTGGATCGGCGTTCTCAAAATCGATGACTTCGATAGAGTGCTGTGCATAAATCGCATCAGTAGGATTATTTATAGCACGAACTTTTAGATCTAGTTTTGTTTCTCTTACCGCCTTTTCTATGACTCGTGCATCACCATATACTAGACAGTGGGCTACCTGGGTTACAGACTGGTCAGCAACAGTGCGCACTAGGATTTCAGGACCGATCCCAGCTGGATCACCCATACTGATTGCGATAATGGGTTTTTTCATAATGCTTCTCTAGATGACATCTGGCCAATTCAGACGATATAGTCCTTTCTATCTTATGCCAGCTTATACCAATACCAGTTACTGGTCTCGCCGAATTTCTCAACCCGAGAACGCTAGGGGCAAAGACTACTATTCTTGTCTGAGCCCCATTTCGCCAAAGGGAGTCTAAAAACCGTATAGTGCTTTATATTCTGGGTCACGACTGGATATTAGATTTGCGAGATTGAGTACTACCTTACACTGTTTCCAGGTAGCGTCGTCTTGCATTTTACCATCTATCATGACTGCACCACTACCATCTGGCATAGATTCCACTACACGCTTGGCCCAAGCTACTTCTTCCGGCTTTGGACTGAATACCCGTTTGGCAATAGCAATCTGGTTAGGATGTAATGTCCAAGTACCAACACAACCCATCAAATAAGCATTCCTGAACTGATCTTCGCAAGCTATCATGTCCGCTATATCACCAAATGGTCCGTAAAATGCTAGAGCGCCAACACTAGTACATGCATCTACCATCTTACATATAGTATAGTGCCATAAATCTTGTTGAGCAGTGATACGTGGTGCATCAGGATTCTTCGGGTCTGGGTCAGTTCTAACTACATAATCTGGATGGCCACCGCCGACGCGAGTGGTCTTCATCCGTCGGGAAGCAGCAAGGTCGGCCGGACCCAGGCTCATTCCCTGCATTCTAGGACTCGCATTAGCGATATAATCAATGTTAGAAACACCAAGTGCAGTTTCTAATATAGCGTGAAGCATCAACGGCTTTTTCAGTCCATATTTCGCTTCTAATTGTGCTAGTAATTGGTCTGCAAAATATATATCCCATGGACCCTGTACCTTAGGTAACATGATAACATCTAGCTTATCACCAATCTCACCGACTAAACGAATCAAATCGTCTAGGAACCATGGACTGTCAAGGCTGTTGACCCGTGTCCAGAACTGAGTGTATCCGAAATCAACAGTTTTCCCGATCTTTATTAAACCTTCACGTGCAGCTTCTTTACGTTCAATCGACACAGCATCCTCAAGGTTGCCCAGTATGATATCAACGTTCATAGCGATTTCAGGTACTTTTAAAGCCATTTTTTGGTTACTAGGATCAAAAAAGTGGATCATACGAGCAGGCCGCACCGGAATTTCACGAAGCGGTTCTGGAGCACCAACAACCTTAGATTTGAAAAAGTCGCGGGGACTACGCAACATGGAACTTACTCCTCACAGGATTACAACTAAACTAAGAAAATCATCAGAAAATTCTTTACAGTTGATCGACCATACCTGTTTTTTCATAAACATGTAATCCTCTATGCTACCTAAAGAAGTGAAGTAACCTCTAATTGAGTTCTGGCATCTTAGCTAAGATGTAGTGCTTACCATATTATAATCCAGCCTTTTCTTAATCTTCATATTTTTCAATAAGCATCTGTGCAGCCACAGTAGGCGGGATATTCCCACTTATCACTGCTTCCTCAATTTGTGTTCGAATGGCACCGACATGGGTGTTGTTAAAAAAACTTGTGCGTAAATGTTCTTCAACCATTGAATATACCCAATCTAGGTTCTGCCGTTTACGTCGCTTTTCAAATACACCACTACTAGCAACATTTTGACGAAAGTTATTAATCACTGACCAAACACCCTCGATTCCTTCTCCATTTAAAGAAGAACAGGTATATGCTTTCGTATACCAACCCTCAGTAGCTTGAGCCAGATAGTGTAGCGCCCGGTTATAATCGATACAGGCGGCTTTAGCACGAATCTTATTATCTCCATCAGCTTTGTTAACTAGTAGGGCATCAGCTAATTCCATAATACCCTTCTTGATACCTTGTAACTCGTCGCCTGCACCAGCAATCATCAGCAATAGGAAGAAATCGACCATTGAACGGACCGTAGTTTCACTCTGTCCTACACCAACAGTCTCTACTAGAATTACGTCGAAACCTGCAGCTTCACAGACTAGGATCGTTTCTCTGCTCTTTCTCGCTACACCACCTAAGGTACCGTTGGAAGGAGAAGGACGTATAAAGGTATTTTTATTACGCGACAACAGTTCCATACGTGTTTTATCACCTAATATGCTACCACGCGTTACAGTACTACTGGGGTCAACTGCTAGAACTGCCACTTTGTGACCTTGTTCACATAGATGCATGCCGAGAGCTTCGATAAATGTGCTTTTCCCTGCGCCTGGCACACCAGTGATTCCAATTCGTATTGATTTACCTGTATAAGGTAACAGTCTTTGTAGTAACTTTTGCCCCATATCGAAGTGCGATTGGGCGTTACTCTCTACTAGAGTGATAGCCCGCCCAAGAATGTTGCGATCGGTGTTTATAACCCCAGCTACGTATTCATCCAGTGTTAGCAGACGGCGGCGCGGGATATTTAAATATGGCACTGGCATTCCGTCATGATCACCATCAACCCCAGCTACCACTGAAGCTGCAAATTCCTTACCAGCATTATCTGGAGCCCAGTCTGGCCTGTAATATTTTTCGCTCATAATTCCTGATTATAAATTAAATACAAAGCTGAAGACGGTTGTTGATATTAGTTTAATAATTTAGGATCAGTCAATTCAGTATTTGCATCATCCACGACCATATCATAGCCCTTACCGCTCACAGTCCAGGTAAGGGCTATAGCGCGCATTCATCGAAAATTCAAGCTGCTAAACGCTGATTTAATTCTATTAGCACTTTCTGTGCGGCAACTGGAATCACTGTGCCAGGACCAAATATAGCTGCGGCACCATTGTCCTTGAGGTATTCATAGTCCTGGGCAGGAATGACACCGCCAGCGACTACCATGATATCCTCTCGACCTAACTGCTTCAGTTCACCAACTAGTTGTGGCAGCAGCGTCCTATGCCCTGCGGCTAGAGAACTCATACCAACTACATGCACATCGTTTTCGACTGCTTGACGAGCAACTTCTTCCGGAGTCTGGAATAGTGCACCAATATCTACGTCAAAGCCTAGATCAGCAAATGCGGTGGCAATAACCTTTGCGCCTCGATCGTGGCCATCCTGTCCGAGCTTTGCGACTAGGATGCGGGGCCGCCTGCCCTCACGGCGCTCGAATTCATCAGACATCTGCCTTACTATAGCAATCTCCTTTGCATCACCGAACTCGCTGCTATATACACCAGTAATGGCACGAATGACTGCTTTGTGCCGACCAAATACCTTTTCCATAGCTTCAGAGATTTCACCGAGCGAGGCACGGGCGCGCGCCGCTTCAATCGCTTTCTCCAATAGATTACCGGAACCAGAGGTGGCAGCTTCGGTTATAGATTTCAGACATGTAATTACCCTTGTTTCGTCTCGATTCGCGCGCAGTTTATGCAATCTTTGCACCTGTGCCTCGCGTACTGCAGTATTGTCGATACTCAGGATGTCCAGCTTGTCTTCCTTCTCCAAACGATACTTGTTGACGCCTACGATGGTCTCCTTACCAGAGTCAATCTGAGCTTGTCTCCTAGCTGCTGCTTCCTCGATACGCATCTTAGGCAGTCCTGTTTCAATAGCTTTAGCCATACCACCTAAGCTTTCTACCTCCTGAATATGAGACCATGCCCGCTTGGCTAGTTCACTGGTCAGCGTCTCAACATAGTAGGAGCCACCCCAAGGGTCAAGTACCTTACAAATCGAAGTTTCGTCTTGCAGGTAAAGCTGTGTATTACGTGCGATACGTGCCGAAAAATCTGTTGGCAGCGCAATTGCTTCATCCAGAGCATTAGTGTGTAACGACTGGGTATGACCCAATGCTGCTGCCA
Organism: uncultured Candidatus Competibacteraceae bacterium; assembly: GCA_903882995.1. Taxonomy (GTDB): domain Bacteria; phylum Pseudomonadota; class Gammaproteobacteria; order Competibacterales; family Competibacteraceae; genus Competibacter_A. The sequence goes on along the minus strand of CAIRZE010000046.1, from coordinate 1,145 downwards.
ATGCTTCTACACAGGTACGGGTAACATTATTGAATGGATCTTGCTCAGTAAGGCTCCAACCGGAAGTTTGGCTATGTGTGCGCAACGCCATTGATTTATCAATTTTCGGGTTAAATTGTTTGATGATCTTAGCCCATAGCAGCCGTCCTGCACGCATCTTTGCTACTTCCATGAAATAATTCATACCTATAGCCCAAAAGAAAGACAACCTAGGTGCAAAAGTATCAATATCCATCCCAGCCTTAATACCAGTGCGGACGTACTCTAATCCATCAGCTAGAGTATAACCCAGTTCAAGGTCAGCAGTAGCACCCGCCTCCTGCATGTGATAGCCAGATATTGAGATACTGTTGAACCTTGGCATCTCCTTCGATGTGTAGGAAAAAATGTCACCGATAATTCTTATTGAGGGATCGGGTGGGTAAATGTAAGTGTTGCGCACCATATACTCTTTAAGAATATCATTCTGAATGGTACCAGTTAGCTTTTCGTGAGGGACACCCTGTTCCTCAGCAGCGACAATATAAAAAGCCATAACCGGTAGCACCGCACCATTCATAGTCATTGATACCGACATCTGATCTAGTGGTATGCTTCTAAATAGGATCTCCATATCTAGTAGAGAGTCAATAGCAACTCCGGCCTTACCTACATCACCTAACACTCGTGGATGATCAGAATCGTATCCGCGATGAGTAGCGAGATCGAATGCTATTGATAAACCCTTTTGTCCAGCTGCTAAATTGCGACGGTAGAATGCATTACTCTCTTCCGCAGTGGAGAAACCAGCGTATTGACGTACCGTCCACGGCTGAGTAACGTACATTGCCGGATATGGACCACGTAGGTACGGCGGTACCCCAGCAACATAGCTAAGATGAGTTAGATCACCGATATCATCTTGATGATACAATGGCTTAACATATATTTGTTCCATTGTTGCAGAGACAAGTTGTTCTAAAGTTTTCCCGGAAGACTTTTCGACAGAGGTGCGCCAATCTGAGAAACTGGGCTCGGAGAAATTTACATCGTAATTATCGTAATTAATATTAGTGAAGTCTGGTGAAGTTCTCATTGGGTAATCCCCATCTTCTTCTGTAAGATAGTTAACAGTCTTTGACAATCTGCAGTAAGGTGAATAAAGT
>CAIRZE010000045.1 GCA_903882995.1 uncultured Candidatus Competibacteraceae bacterium | reverse complement strand
ATTTATATAAAAACTTATTCAATCTAACCTACATAAATTACAGATAAGCTAACAGTCGCTAACTACTAAAGTATCTCAGTAACACCCAAATTTCAATTTGTCAAAGTACCAAATAAGTTAGTATAATCTTCACGCAGGTGTGGATCCTGAAGCTGGATTTCCCTAATTTTACGGCAAGCATGCAATACAGTAGTATGATCACGTCCACCAAAAGCTTCGCCAACCTCTGGTAAACTAAGATCAGTCAACTCCTTAGTTAGGGCCATAGCTATCTGTCTAGGTCTTGACAGAGTACGCAAGCGTCTGCTAGAAAGAAGATCGCTTACCGGAATTTTGTAATAATCAGCAACAGTCTTCTGAATGTTTTCTATAGTGACAAGCTTACTTTGCAATATCAACAGATCATTTAAAGCTTCCTTGGCGAAGCTTAGGGTAATAGGCTTGCCAGTGAATTGAGAGTTAGCATATACACGCCTCAGTGCACCTTCGAGTTCACGAACATTGGAACGGATACGCTTTGCTATGAAAAAAGCAACTTCATCTGGTAAGATGATATCAGACTGTTCAGCTTTACTTTTTAAGATTGCAACTCGAGTTTCTAGCTCTGGTGGCTCGATTGCTACGGTTAATCCAGCACCGAAACGAGATTTAAGTCTCGCTTCCATACCTACTACCTCCTTTGGATAGCGATCACAAGTTAAGATTACTTGTTGTCTACCTTCTAACAAACTGTTGAAAGTATAGAAAAACTCTTCCTGAGAACGTTCCTTACCAGCTAAAAATTGTACATCATCTATCAGCAATGCATCTAAAGACCGATAGCGACGTTTAAATTCATTCATAGCGTTATGTTGCAGAGAACGAACCATATCTGCAACAAAATGTTCACAGTTTTGGAAAACAATTTTAGAAGCAGTATCTTGTTCTCTCAACATATTACCAACTGCGTGAATCAGATGGGTTTTACCTAATCCAGTACCACCATATATAAATAGGGGATTATAGGCCCTTCCAGGGTTTTTAGTGACTTGTAGGCAAGCTGCTCTGGCAATCTGGTTGGAATTGCCTTCAACAAAGTTAGTGAAAGTAAAGTCCGGATTGAGAATCCCACTCTTTAACAATTCTTCACTACCTACTAAGAGATCAAGGTTCGATTCTAATTTGGTAAATCTGTCTGTTTTTTCATTTTGACGTCTGGATTCTTCTCGCAGAGTCTCTACACTGCCAATTTCCAACATGACCTGTATTGACCCTTCTGGATACAGACGCTCCAGTACAGTCTGAATCTGTAATAAATGGTGCTTCTTAACCCAATCTAATACAAAACGGTTTGGAGCAAACAAACATAGCCTACCTTTATCTAGGCATTGAGGATGTAGTGGCCGAATCCAGGTATTAAGTTGCTGTTCAGATAACTCACTCTCAAGACATGCTAGACATGATTTCCATAATATATGGTCCATAAATATCTCCTTGCAACACCATTGCCTCATTTAGGGTAATTAATATTCGGATAGCCGGTTATCTACCGGCTCTATATTGCTATTTAGGTCAAACACAGCACTTGACAAATTTATATTCCAATCAGTAGCCTTCTCACCTCAACAAATGGTAGTTCACTTACAATAGGTAAAAAATTCTATGGCTAAATTATTAGCCTTGTCCCGTACAATGAAAATATAATGGGAGGAGAGTAGAGTGTGTTTAATTTCTTATGCCTATACTGAGGAAACCGAAACCCAATGAAGCGAACTTTCCAACCCAGTGTTGTTCACCGCAAGCGTACCCATGGATTTCGCGCTCGCATGGCTACACGCGGCGGCCGCCTTGTTTTGAAAGCACGCCGAGCAAAGGGGCGAATCCGTTTAACACCTTAAAATTTATAACGAGCGACACACATTTCCCGCGTCGTGCCCGCATTAATCGTCAGGGTACTTTTGCAGATGTCTTCGCTCAGCCTGTTAAATCCAGTGACCGATATTTCACTGTGCTAGCCCGTCCAAACGATTTGTCCAGACCACGCTTGGGTATGGCAATTTCTATGAAAGTCGCTAAATTGTCAGTAGTACGTAACAGGTTAAAGCGGATCGTACGCGAAAGTTTCAGATATCACCAGCAAGAGCTAGGCAGTTTAGATTGTGTGGTACTGGGCCGCTATGGGCTAATTGAAGAAGATAACGCAGTTCTATTTGCTTCTCTAGAACAGCATTGGCTAAGGTTCACGCATCTATGCGCATCTTATTGATCTCTGTGTTCCGTGCCTACCATTTGCTAATAAGTCCACTTTTGGGTAACCACTGTCGTTTCTATCCAACCTGCTCTGATTACGCCTGTGATGCTATAGAACTCTATGGTGTTTTACGAGGCCTATATCTGACAACCAGACGATTGTTACGTTGTCATCCATGGCATCTTGGCGGTATTGACCCAGTTCCTGAACCTTCACCGAAGGACCGTTGATGGAAAACCAACGCTTAATCTTATTCGTAGCCCTAATATTCGTGCTCTTTTTGCTATGGCAGAATTGGACTGAATTTCGGATTCAAAGGTATCCAATACCTACTGTAACAGTATCTGATAAATCCATTAATCAGACTGATGTTACACCACCTAACTTGGGAGGGAATGGGGGGGGTGGTGCTGCCGGAGATATACCAACCGCTGCTATATCAATAGCGAAAAGTGGTGATCCAAACCTCATCAGTGGACAGAGGGTACATGTAGAAACTGACCTATTTGAAGCAGAGATTGATACAGTTGGGGGTGACTTAAGAATAGTTGGTTTACGTACTTATCCTGATTCAATTCAACAATCTAACCAACCATTTCAGTTAATGAAAGATAATGGTGCAGAGGTCTTTATTGCCCAATCTGGGCTTGTCACATTAGATAATATACCAGCCCCTAACCATTATACCCAATTTTCAACTGATCAGACTGAATACCGGTTATCAGATAGCCAAGAGATTCTGGAAGTAAAGTTGTATTGGTCCGATGCTACCGGTATCAAGGTTATCAAGGATTATAAGTTCAAGCGCGGTAGTTTTCTAATAGAACTCAACCAAATCGTGGAAAACAGCAGTGGTGTTGACTGGCAAGGGAGACAATACCGTCAGTTTCAACGTACTCCACCAGAAACTACAAATAGCTATTTTAGCAGTGGTGTAGTGACCTATACTGGTGCAGTAATTTCTAGCGCTGAGAAACGTTATGAAAAGATTTCCTTTGAAGATATTGCCAAAAAAGAACTGAGTAAATCAACTAGAGATGGTTGGATCGCTATGATCCAACACTACTTTCTGAGTGCCTGGATACCAAACACAGGTGAGGTTAACGACTTCTACACTAGGGTTATCAATGGTAACCACTATTTATTAGGCATGCGCAGTAGTGTACAGAATATCCACTCAGGAGCGAGTGGCAATTTCAGCACCAAGTTGTATGTTGGACCTAAGTTACCAGACGTACTAGAAGGAATTGCACCTAATTTGCAACTGACTGTTGATTATGGGGCGTTGACTATAATTGCTGAACCACTATTCTGGCTGTTAAAGTTGATGCATGCTCTCATTGGTAACTGGGGTTGGGCAATCATCTTCTTAACTATCACAATCAAACTAGGATTTTACAAACTATCAGAGACTAGCTATCGATCTATGGCAAACATGCGTCGATTGGCACCTGATTTAGCACGGATTAAGAGTCTATACAGTGGTGATAAACAGCGAATGAATCAAGAAATGATGGCTTTATACAAGAAGGAAAAGGTTAATCCTTTGGGTGGTTGCCTACCGATCCTTGTGCAAATTCCTGTATTCATCGCACTATACTGGGTTTTGGTTGAGAGCGTACAGTTACGGCAAGCTCCTTTCATGTTATGGATAAAGGATATGTCAGTTCCTGATCCTTACTATTTTCTACCGCTTATTATGGGTGGAACTATGTTAGTCCAACAGAAGTTGAGTCCCGCACCGCCTGATCCAATACAGTCTAAGGTGATGATGGCACTGCCGATTGTTTTTACCTTAATGTTTTTATGGTTTCCAGCTGGCCTGGTTTTATATTGGGTAATCAACAACATGCTATCTATCGCCCAACAATGGATAATTACAAAGCGGGTCGAGCTAGGTGTAGATAGTAATAAGAAAAGCTGTAGTGACAGTTTTTATCTTGAAGCCAAAAAATTAATTAGTCTGGTAAATAAGATGCTATACAAATCTGTCCACGATAAGTTTAATAAAATTAAGAAATAGGATAAGATTCTGTTTCGCTCATATGCAGACTAAGCTAAATTTAAATCTGTATTTTAGTTATTTTGGTACTATATGCCTTGTAAGATAATGTGAATTATGATCGACACGATTTGTGCTATTGCTACCCCGCTTGGAATGGGTAGTATAGGTATAGTTCGGGTTTCAGGACCACTAGCTGCTGATATCGCAACGACCATATGTGGCTGCTTCCCTCCTCGACGTGGTGTATATTTTCGTCCCTTCCTTTCTAGCACTGGTGAAACAATCGATCAGGGCATCGCCCTATATTTCCCTAAGCCTCAATCTTTCACTGGTGAGGATGTATTAGAACTTCAGGGTCATGGTGGAAGGGTAGTTATAGATTTATTGTTAACTCGGGTGTTAGAACTGGGCGCTAGATTAGCTAGGCCTGGCGAATTTTCAGAGCGAGCTTTTATAAACGGTAAGCTTGATCTACTGCAGGCAGAAGCGATTGCTGACCTGATTTCTAGTGATACTGCCGCTGCGGCGCGTGCTGCTTCGCGTTCATTACAGGGTGAGTTTTCTAGACAAGTTAATACACTAGTTGAAAGCTTAATTGATTTAAGGATGTGCATCGAAGCAGCAATAGATTTCTCCGAGGAAAATGTTAATTTTTTCTCAGATACAGTTCTAACAACAAGTTTAACGGAATTACAGGTAAGATTGAAATCATTGCAGGATACTGCTGGTAAAGGAAGACTATTACGTGATGGTATGACAGTGGTAATTGTAGGGAAACCAAATGTCGGCAAGTCTAGTTTGCTTAACCATTTAGCCAGATTTGAAGCGGCTATCGTCACTGAAATTCCTGGTACTACCCGCGATGTATTACGAGAACATATCAGTATAGATGGTATACCACTACATTTAGTTGATACTGCCGGTTTGCATGAAAGCGATGACCAAATAGAGTGTGAAGGTATCCGTCGCGCTTGGCTTGAGATTGAAGCATCTGATCTAATCTTGATGATGGTAGATGACCAATTAGGTTGGACTATACAGGAAAGGGGTTTAATAAAAAAATTCCCAGTCGATATACCTGTCACAATTCTTTGTAACAAAATTGATTTGAGTGGCCAGAAACCATTAATTTTTGATGATGTATATGGAACTAAAATACTTATATCGGTTAAGACTGGAGCAGGGCTTGACTTATTACATGAGCATCTTAAAACCCGCATAGGTTACCAAGGCGGTTGGGATGGAGAATTTATAGCACGGCGACGGCATTTAGAAGCACTGAAACGCGCTGCGGAATTCGTTGCACTAGGATCACAGCAGTTAAATAACTTTCATTCAGTTGAATTAGCAGCTGAAGAGCTACGGGAAGCCCAGAACTCATTAATGGAGATTACTGGAAGATTCACATCAGAGGAGTTACTGTCCCGTATATTCTCGACTTTTTGTATTGGAAAATAAACATTTAACCAATCCAGAAACAAAGAATTTAAGAGACCAGCAGGTGCAGTTAGGTTAGGTTCTTAATGGACAAATTCCCTCCGACCCTGCACTAATCTAGTAGCATTCGGCCTGAATGACTGTAAGCAAAACCTATAGCCAGCCAAAGTAAGTTAAGCTATACCCTAACCAAAAAAATATCAACACCCGATTGACTTGCTCCCCGGCGCGGACTCGAACCACGGACCCAGTGATTAACAGTCACTTGCTCTACCGACTGAGCTACCGGGGAATACAGCATCGTGTATGTTATCAGTCCATTATAAATCTGTCAACTCTCTCTGATTAGCTGACAACAAATTGAATGATTCTTTTCATAGCTTTTTCCAGGTTACTCATACTAGTGGAAAAGGAAATTCTGGTATAACCATCAGCACCAAATGCGGAACCTGGTACTACAGCCACACCGACTTTATTTAGTAATAACTCTGCAAAAGCGATATCATTATTTAAACCTAAACATTCGATTACCTTCTCAAAACTAGGAAAGATATAGAATGTCCCATCTGATGGAGCAACTGTAACGCCTGGTATTTTCTTAAGTGTATTATAAACATAGTCATGTCGTTCTTTGAATGTGTTACACATGATCTTGATGCAAGATTGATCACCGTTCAATCCAGCTTCTGCTGCTACTTGCGAAATTGAGGTCGGATTAGATGTACTTTGGGACTGGATATTGGTCATGGCATTGATTAATTCATACGGCCCACCACAATAGCCAATACGCCAACCAGTCATCGAATATGCTTTGGAAACACCATTTAGGACAATAGTACGATCATAGAGATATGGGCAGACGTTGAGGATATTTTGAAATCTTTCTCCAGTCCATTGAATATGCTCATATATATCATCTGTGGCAATGTATACTTGTGGATGCCAACGTAGTGTATCTCCCAACGCCTTTAATTCCTTAGCTTTGTAAGCGACACCGGTTGGATTAGAGGGGCTATTGAGTACTATAAGCTTCGTACGCGGTGTGATAGCAGCTTCCAACTGGGCTGGTGTTATCTTAAAATTCTGTTCGATGCCAGCTCCTACTATTACAGGCTTTCCCTCAGCTAATAGAACTATATCAGGATAAGAAACCCAATAAGGTGCTGGAATAATCACCTCATCGCCTCTGCATAATAGAGCTTGAGTTAGATTGTAGAAAACTTGCTTACAGCCACACGATACTAAAATTTGCTCTTTCTCGTAAATTAACCCGTTTTCGCGCTGAAATTTTGAAATGACTGCCTTCTTCAGACCATCAGTACCATCAACAGGTGTATACTTAGTGAATCCATCATTGATAGCTTTTATAGCAGCTTTCTTGATAAAGTCTGGCGTATCAAAGTCTGGTTCGCCTGCACCTAGACCAATTATATCCTTGCCAGCGGCTCTAAGTTGATTAGCTTTTGCGGTTACCATTAATGTAGGCGATGGCTTGATGCGCTGCACGCGCTCGGAAAGAGAAGTACTCACGGTTTCTCCAAAAAGTTGGAATTAATCTAGTTATCAGATAATAGGAAATTTGATTACATTGTGAACCATGATTGCAGAACATTCTTTCTTCTTGTCTCAACCTATGCTACCATATCCCGACCCTGGATCATTTGAAGAAATAGTCTGTTATACCAAAAACCTTTCTCAAAGCCACTTACATTATTAAGACTTTAAATCAGTATTAATGATTTATTTTTACATGCAGCACTATTAACTGACCGTATGGTGAGATGAGATAAAGGATTTTTACATAAAGACTTAATTACCTATTAAAATTATCACCAGCATGACAGCTTTGTAGTACTTAATATTGAATATAATGATGCACTCGATGGATAAGAATATTGAACAGGTATGGCTGTAGAT
>CAIRZE010000044.1 GCA_903882995.1 uncultured Candidatus Competibacteraceae bacterium | reverse complement strand
CGCAGCGGCTTTACGAACGTCCCGGCAAAAAATATGGTTATCAAAGTCAGAAACAGGGCGAACACGGCCACACCGGTCATAAAATCTCTATAAATCCTAGCAAAACTCACAAATTCAGAGCTGTGTTCAGAATGCGTCCCATCAAAAAATATCTATAGTAACTCGGACATTCACTAAAAATACCTACTTGTTATTCTATGGAGCACCTATGAAAATTACCATCTTTGGTTTGGGTTATGTTGGACTAGTTACCGGTGCCTGTTTTGCCGATGTGGGTAATGATGTACTGTGTGTAGATATCGATGCATATAGGGTAAATATGCTCAAAAAGGGTGAAATCCCTATCCACGAACCTGGTCTTGATGATTTAGTGAAACGTAATAGTTACAGTGGGCGCTTACGTTTCACCACTGATTTAGTGATAGGTGTCTCCCACGGTCTATTTCAATTCATCACAGTGGGAACAATGCCAAACGAAGATGGTTCAGCAAATTTGCAGCACGTATGTGCTGTGGCATATACCATTGGCCAGTATCTTGATGCTTATCGGATAGTAGTAAACAAATCTACTGTGCCAGTAGGTACCGCTAATATTGTTATTAATACTATAACTGCAGCACTTGAAAAACGTAGATTAGATATCCCTTTCTCAGTAGTTTCTAACCCAGAATTTTTGAAAGAAGGAACAGCGATTAAAGATTTCATGCGACCAGATCGCATTATCATTGGCTGTGATGACAACAGTGCTACACTACAATTGCGCACGCTATACGCACCATTTAATCGCAGCCACAACCGGTTGATTGAAATGGATGTGCGCTCAGCAGAAATGACCAAGTATGCTGCAAACGCTATGTTAGCTACAAAGATTAGTTTCATGAACGAGATGGCCAATATAGCTGAACGCCTGGGTGCAGACATTGAGCAGGTGCGGATCGGTATCGGTGCTGATCCAAGAATTGGCTACCATTTCATTTATCCAGGATGTGGTTACGGTGGTTCTTGCCTTCCAAAAGACCTAAAAGCTTTAGAACACCTCTCTCGCTCCATAGGCTATGAGCCGAACCTAATAAAAGCTGTAGAAGTAGTCAATGAGCATCAAAAAATGGTTATCTTCGCTAAGATACTTCACCATTTTGCTGGAGAGCTACACGGCCGGATTTTTGGACTGTGGGGATTAGCTTTTAAACCCGGCACAGATGATATGCGTGAGGCACCTAGCCGAAATTTATTAGAAGCTTTGTGGCAGGAAGGTTGTAGTGTTCGTGCTTACGATCCAAAAGCTATTAAAGAGGCTAAACGCGTTTACGGTGAACGCTCCGACCTTCAGCTATGTAATAAGCCAATGGATGTTCTACCTGGTGCTGATGCACTCATCATCGTTACTGAATGGAGCTTATTTCGGAGCCCAAATTTTGAAATGATCCGTCAACAACTCAGGACACCGATTATTTTCGACGGTAGAAACCTTTATAATCCAGATTATATGCGCCAACTGGGATTTATATACTATGCCATCGGCCGGGGCAAGATTTCTTGAATGATTTCATCATAGAGTAAGTATAACATAATACACTATGATAGACTGACTTAGTCCATTTGTGAGAACTCTATCAGCCAATTCTGCTTCTTGATATGTTCAGCTGTAACTACCTAGCAGCTGTCTCAGAATCTGAGCGACCTAAAGAAACCAATCAGTTTAAACAATAGATACAATATAAGCTTATGAAATAGGGAGTCCTGGATCTAGTAGAAAAAATTGCTGCACTAATTAGAACATTTATTGATCTTCTGGGGTTATCGAAAATTTACTCTGCCCGTTATTAACTCTGATATAGCTAATATATATAATTGAGATAGATGTAACCCTCGAACAGCAATACAATATTAAATTCGATCTGATCGTATTCCATAAAAACTTCATGGATTCATCTCACTGACGGAGCTGTCTTTGCCGTGAAATTCCGAATTACAATCAATTTGATTCTAGTGGTAGGATTCGTCTGCTGGTCATTTCCAATAGTCAGCGCCGGCGCACCTAGCGTGCCTGAAACCACACTGGCTATCACACCACCACCTAAACGATTTAATTTTGCCGATGTCAGGCGTAGAGCCGAGATGTTAGCCACACAACCATTTCAAGACCCTGGTAATAACTTACCTGAATTTCTAATGCGACTTGATTATGATCAATATCGTGATATCCGATTTAAGGCTGAAAAAAGCTTATGGCGGGATGCTGGGTTACCTTTTGAGATACAATTTGCCCCACTTGGATTTTTGTTCAATCGACCAGTATCTATAAACATAATCGCTGATGGAGAGAGCAAACCAGTAGAATATGGCAATGACCTGTTTGATTACGGTCATAATCAAGTACCAGATAACTTACCCAAGGATCTAGGATTCGCTGGATTCAAAGTATTGTACCCGCTACATACTGATAGTTATTACGATGAAGTTGCAGTCTTTTTAGGGGCTAGTTATTTTCGTGCTGTTGGACAAAGTCAAAACTATGGACTATCAGCGCGCGGATTGGCCATCGATACTGGTTTACCTAAAACTGAGGAGTTTCCATATTTTCATGAGTTCTGGTTAGAAAAACCTAATAAAGACTCTACCGAAATGATTGTTTATGCATTATTAGACAGCCAAAGTGTTACAGGTGCTTACAGATTTGTTATTAAGCCAGGCATCGCTACCCAAATAGATGTCAAATCCAGCATCTTCATAAGGAACAAAGTACAGAAATTTGGTGTAGCACCTCTGACTAGCATGTTCTTTCATGGTGCTTTGAAAGAAAGGTTTTTCGATGATTTTCGCCCACAAGTACATGATTCAGACGGTCTTCTCCTTGTTACTGGTAAGGGTGAGTCAATTTGGCGGCCTCTTAACAATCCTACTCGACTGCGCATCAGTGCCTACCAGGACAATAATCCGCGTGGTTTTGGACTCTTGCAACGTGATCGTTCCTTTGATAACTATCAGGATCTAGAAGCACACTATCAGGCTCGCCCCAGTGTATGGGTTGAGCCACAAGGAGAATGGGGAAAAGGTTGGGTACAGTTAATTGAAATTCCCAGTGAGGCTGAAAGATACGATAATATTGCAGCTTTCTGGGTACCAGAGAAACAGGTCGAAGCAGGCCAACAATTTGAATTCAACTATCGACTGTCATTTTTTATAGATATACCCAGTTTAGCATCTGGTGGGCGAACACTAGCTAGCCGGATCGGGGCGGGTGGTGCTGGCGATCTCAATTCCGCAATTAGGCGGTTTGTGCTTGAGTTCAGCGGTGAAGCGCTAGCCAAATTGGCTGACGAAGCTCCAGTAGAAGCTGTAGTCAGCACATCATCTGGTCAGATTCAGAACGTAGTGGTTCACAAGAATCCATATAGCAATGGTTGGCGCTTATCGTTCGAATTACTGCCACAAGGGAGTGATCTATCGGAACTGCGCTGCTTCCTCAAACTCAACAATGATGTACTGACGGAAACCTGGAGCTACCAGTGGACCGTAGCAAAGTAGATACCAATTATTCTGCTACTTATCTACCACCAGCTGTAAACCAACCATCTAGTGAATTTTTATTAGGTCGACTAAAATCTTATTGGCAGAGCATGGGTGTAACCGATCCTATGCAAGTGGTAGTGCTAAGCAAACGTGCTTTACAACATGCATATAGACTGCCAGAGCAACCTGAAATTGATCCAGTAGCACGCGCGCTGATAGGAGCTAGTGCAGTATTAGACGATTGGCTGATACGGTCGCTTAACTTGCAAAATAATCCGGGCAATCTGAAAGCAGCTCGCGCGGCACTGTTGAGTGGTGTGATGCCAGGCTGGCCCAACATGGTATTATATCCACCTGGTACAGACGAACATCCGCTCGACGCTCTGCGACTAGCAATTGCTAAACCTACTCCAGAACTAATTCCTAGAGCCATGCCAACCCAGCAGATTAGATTATTCTCTCTGTTTGGGTTATTCCGTTTGTTGTGGCGGAAAATATGCCACACATGATTGTAATCCTATATGGAACCTCTCCCCATGGCTACACCCGTTAGACATCTGGTGCTCATCGAGCATAATCTCCGCCGGATGATATTCTTTTCCCTGATCGCTATTACTACAATAATTGCTGTTGGGTTGCTAGTTAGCGCTTTCCATACTGATGGCCTTAGTCATATGGAACTAGTTCTCTTGCTACTATACACAATACTGTTTTCTTGGATCTGCATTTCTTTTTGGTCTGCCTTTGTGGGTTTTTTCATTATTCTTTTTGGGAGTGATCGTTTGTCTATCTCTCGCCAGTTTGCTGAAACGTTACCAAATAATGAAGCTATACTGCTACCATGTACAGCTATTTTAATGCCGATCTACAATGAAAACTCGGGCAGGGTATTTGCTGGGTTACGTGCGATACACAGGTCACTGGTAGATACCGGCAAGATTGATAGTTTCGATTTTTTCATTCTTAGTGATACGAGAGACCCAGATGTTTGGGTCGAAGAGGAACTGCTTTGGCGAGATATGGTACAGTCACTAGATGGGAAAGGACGTGTTTTCTATCGTAATCGTCCAGAAAATAGCAGTAGAAAGACTGGCAATCTGAGGGATTTTTGTACCAATTGGGGTGGCCACTACCGTTATATGATCGTGTTAGATGCTGATAGCCTTATGAAGGGTGCAACCTTGGTAAAAATGGTACAGATACTGGAAAGTAATCCTGGAGTAGCTTTGATCCAGACACCACCAGTGCCGGTAAACAGGGAATCTCTATTCGCTCGTATCCTACAATTTGCAGGTGGTATATATGGTCGAATGTTTACTGCTGGACTAAATTATTGGCAGTTAGGAGCAAGCAATTATTGGGGACATAACGCTATCATTCGAATTCAACCATTTCTTGATCACTGCGGCTTACCCCAACTACCTGGTAATGAGCCTTTTGGCGGAGAAATTCTCAGTCACGATTTTGTAGAAGCAGCTCTGTTGCGCCGGGCAGGCTGGGAAGTGTGGTTAGCTTACGATCTAGACGGTAGCTATGAAGAGATTCCACCAACATTGATCGATTACGCTAAACGAGACCGCCGTTGGTGCCAAGGAAACCTCCAGCATCTTCGGCTATTAATGTCTCGTGGCTTCAATATACTCAGCCGCCTGCACTTTTTTATGGGGGTGATGTCCTATATAGCATCACCACTCTGGTTACTGTTTCTAGTCGCTACTGGTGCTGAGGCTTACTTACAGAAAGAACAAGAACTAGTATATTTCTTTGGAGAAAATTGGATGCCAGTGTGGCCTGTTTCGTTCGCCGTTGAGATGACTACTGTACTGTTAGTAACTCTTGCCATGTTATTTTTGCCTAAGTTATTAGCTTTATTACTTTTACTAAAAGATAGAAAATTGTTACAGTCCTATGGCGGGCTGGTTAGCGCGGCCTCAAGTGTAGTTCTAGAGACTGTCTTTTCAGTTCTAACGGCACCTGTGTTAATGTTGTTTCAAACTAAGTTCGTACTGGCGATTCTAATGCACCGTGCAGTAGGCTGGCCACAGCAACAGCGAGGAGATCACATGACTAGTTTTAAGGAGGCAGTACTAGCGCATGGTGGTCATACTATTATTGGCCTTCTAACTGGTATACTGAGCTATTTGTATATACCAGCATTCTTCTGGTGGTTCACGCCGGTGCTGGCTGGTCTAATCCTCTCAATACCGGTGTCAATACTATCCAGTAGTATCAATTTGGGACGAGTATCACGAAGACTTGGTTTATTTTTAATACCTGAAGAAACTAAAAAGCCAGCAGTGTTACACTATTTGGAGGTAAACCTCAAAGAGGCTCCAGTATTATCGATTCTACGAGAAAAACCATATAGCCGCTTTGTACAGACTTTGATAGATCCCTATGTAAACGCACTCCATCTTTCATTGTTACCGGAACGAGAGCCACCGGGGAGACGACACCAGCATTATCTGGATGGATTGATTAATCAATTGGAAGACGATGGGCCAAACAGTTTGAGTGCATCGCAAAAGAGAGATTTAATTGCAGATCCAGCTTCATTGCGAAGACTACATATATTATATTGGAGCCGCCCACCAGCTGATATCGGAACGCTGTAGTAAAAAATCGCAAACCTGCTTCTTACCTAACTTCCAATCCATTAATTCAGAGGATATAGCTACTTTATATTCTAATTTAATTCTGAAAATAGATTATCTTAGTAACCATAACCCTGGATCTATGGGGAAAAAAAAGACTCTGGCTGGCACAATGGAAGCGATAGGGGTAATAGGGGTAGATATTATGGAAGATAGAGTGGAAGATAGAGATAAAATAAAATAAGAGAGAATCAGCTTCAATACACAACGGAAGCTAGAATAAGGTGATTGGAGAGGTGGCAGAGTGGTCGATTGCGGCGGTCTTGAAAACCGTTGACCCATGAGGGTCCGTGGGTTCGAATCCCACTCTCTCCGTTAAAATATAGGCAAGTGTCTATAGTACAATCAGCTAATAACTAAGTTATTCTCATTTATATAATAATTTGGTATGATTCGATCTACATCGTGAGCGGTTTGTTTTACATGTCATCAACAGCAGGAGTGGTGTACTTGGTAGAGTAGAGGAGAGGGTATGCCGCGACATTCATTCCCGCATATGGCGTGGTATGCGGTACCAATAGAAAGATGATGAGGCTCACCCTAGTTAGTGAGTTAGTGGGTCTTCCTCTCTGAAAAAGCTACCGATTCTATTTCACTTAGATTAATTTAAGTAAAACTTTAAAACCCTTTAGGAGCAATCGCATTAGGCGTTTTGTTTCCCTATTCTTTTTCAACCAGATGACCCCCAATAGAAAGGAGTACCCGGTGGAACGAGAAAGAATGGAATATGATGTGGTTATCGTCGGCGCTGGTCCTTCTGGACTGTCGGCGGCTATCCGTCTAAAGCAAATGGCAGTTAAGAACGAACAAGAGGTAAGTGTCTGTATCATAGATAAAGGATCTGAGGTGGGTGCACATATTTTGTCCGGTGCGGTGGTAGAACCACGCGCTCTGGATGAGCTCCTTCCAGATTGGAAGGAGCGTGGCGCACCACTAAATACACCAGCAAAGCAAGATAGTTTTTTTTTCTTAACACGCGAGACATCCTATAGGCTGCCAACTCCGCCTCAAATGAGGAACTGTGGCAACTATATCATTAGTCTGGGTAACCTATGTCGTTGGTTAAGTACTCAAGCTGAAGAGTTAGGTGTAGAAATTTATCCTGGATTCGCAGCTTTTGACGTTATCTATAACGATGTAGGTACAGTCATAGGGATCGTCACGGGAGACATGGGTGTTAATAGCAAAGGGAATCCAACTGCTCAGTTTGCATCTGGTATAGAACTTCACGCGCGCTACACAATGCTTGCTGAAGGTTGCCATGGTTCCATGACGAAGGTCTTATCAGAACGTTTCAAATTACGTGAAGGTGTGGATCCTCAGACTTACGGAATCGGTCTTAAAGAGCTATGGGAGATCAACCCCGATAAGCATCAAGTTGGTAAGATCATCCATACTGTTGGCTGGCCGCTTGAAAGTAGCACATACGGTGGGTCCTTCTTATACCATATGGAGGATAACCAGGTAGCAGTGGGATTTGTGGTGGGTCTGGGCTATGAAAATCCGTATCTATCACCATTTGAGGAATTCCAACGTTTCAAGACACACCCTGATATCTGTAAGACGTTTGAAGGTGGAAAGCGTGTTGCTTACGGGGCTCGTGCTATATCGGCTGGTGGTATCCAATCACTACCCAAGTTGACCTTTCCAGGTGGTCTGTTGATTGGAGATGCCGCTGGTTTACTGAACATGCCTAAAATTAAGGGTACACACACTGCTATGAAATCTGGCATACTAGCCGCTGATTCGGTTTTTATGGCTATAAAGACAGGTAGTAAAGTAGATGAAGTAGTAGATTATGATAAAAATCTAAGGCAAAGCTGGCTGTGGGAAGAACTCTACCGTGTCCGTAACATTAAACCGTCTTTTAGTTGGGGACTCTGGGCGGCAATTGCATATTCAGCGATCGATACTTACTTATTTCGAGGTAAAGTACCATGGACTTTTCACCATAAGCCAGACCATGTTAAGTTGAAACGGGCTAGTGAGTGTCAGATGATTGAATACCAAAAACCGGATGGTAAGATCAGTTTCGATAGACTGTCATCAGTATTCATATCTAATACGAATCATGAAGAAGATCAACCATGCCATTTGACACTAAAAGATCCGGCCATACCCATACGAATCAATCTAACTCTGTATGATGCACCAGAGCAGCGGTACTGCCCGGCTGGTGTCTATGAAATCATACGGGATGCAGACGGTAATAACCCAAAGTTGCAGATTAATGCTCAGAATTGCGTTCATTGCAAGACATGCGATATCAAGGACCCTACACAAAACATCAATTGGATCACTCCACAGGGTGGAGATGGACCGAATTACCCAAATATGTGAGTATTCAATCGAAGCCTGAGCCTGGATCCTACATTATCATTATCTCTTCTTATTTGCTTTTTTACTTTCAATAGCAAGTTAGACCTTTCTAAGATATCTATTTTTCAGAGTCAACAGTCTTAGCAGTACTTACTGTATCAGCTAAGATTGTCTTAAGCTGACCAGTGTTATCTTTTTGTAGCAAGTTAGTAACTGTTCCAGGGGGTAACCATACCATCGTGCCAGGAGGTAACTGAGTGTGCCCTGCTTGTACCTCACCATTCCAAGCCCAGTTTATGTTATTTAACTCCAATATATTTACACCATAGTGATTAGCTACCGTTAAGGTAGAGGCTGCTTTCCTAAGGCGTACGCGATCTAATTTTAGAGGCTGTTCATAACTAACACCTTCTGGAAAAAATCTTAACGGATTCTGAGCAATATCGCGAGCAGCAAGGAATTCAGAATAGAAATTACGCGAAGCAAAGCCAAACCCTGGGCCTTCGTAATTATGAATGATAGAAATAAAGTTGTTACCGAATATTCCACGCGCCTGCTTCATACCATGTAGGCCGTGATTATAAGAGGTTAGAGCCATTGGCCAATTATCTAAGTTGGCATAAGCGTTACGCAGATAACGTGCTGCACCCTGTGCTGATGCTACTGGGTCAAGGCGTTCATCTACCGCTTTGTTCAGCATTCCAAATTGCCGTGCGGTGCTTGGCATAAACTGCCACATTCCCACTGCGCCAACTGAAGAAGTTGCATGATTTTGAAAAGATGATTCTACATGAGGGAGATAAGCTAGATCTTCTGGTAGGCCGACTTCTCGAAATACACTACGAAATGCAGCATCATAACGACCACTTATTTCAAGACCACGCTTAAATTGTTCTCGCATACCGCGCTGGCTTCTTAGCCGGTCACCAGCACCAAATAGGGATTTATTACCACCGCTACTAGCCATAATATAGTTTGCTAAATTCTGTTCATTAGCCACCATCGGGATTCCAGCAGCTGCTTTATATTCTAACCTGCGTAAAAGATTCTGTAGCATTTCGAGATGCCACTTTACAAATTTCCTCTGCTCAGATACTTGATTTTCCATCACTGAATCAGGGAGTGTAATTACTCCATAGACAATATCTAAATAGCGATCATCGTGTAGTATGAATTGGTTGCGTTTCCATGTTGAATAGACACGCTGCCAGAACTTGATCTGCGGTTGTAGCTCAGGAGGTGATGGAAATGCCGCATTGGAAGCTGTTGAAGAAGATAGTAATTCTTCAGCAGGTGGCAAAGGTGCAGTAACGCATGAAGCCAATACTAGCATCACTAAAAGAGTTAGGAAGCCACGCGTTCTTGATCGCATCAATAATTCTCACTGGTAATTTTTCAAGGTAGTTACAAAAAACAAAAACTCACCTGCCATAACCACTGAGAGTGGCCAACTGTACATCTACCTGCTCAACTTATAGTCTCTGGCATCCATTATAGGATGGTAACATTTGCAATATAGCTCCATTTATCTTATAGTAGTGGATGCTTATCCTGCGCTCGCTAACAACTAAACAGAAAATGTTGCAGATATAATAAAATAAGATCCGGATCGAATAATTATGCGGATCTAGCTCCTAGAATCCTAGAAAATCTTGCAGTAGTAGACTGATAAATATAAGAGCTACTATTACTAGCATTGGTGCAAGATCCACACCAGAAACTGGTGGTAGCAAACGACGTGCTGGCTGTAATAGTGGTGCTGTTAACTGAGCAAGTAGGCGTGCTGCTGGATGGAATGGATCAGGATTAAACCAACTAAGTATCGCTTCTATTACCACACTCCACAGGTAGATATTGATCAATAGTTTCAGTAATTCTGCCACGCTCAGCGATATTAGACTGCTAATGCTAGCATCTCGACCTAATAGTAGCGTTATCAACAAGACCTCAATTGATTGTAAGGCAAAAGCAAGGACGATAGATGCTAAATCCAAACCCCTGTATCCAGGGATTACCTGACGCACGGGTAACAGCGGCATATTAGTAATACGTACCAGAAATTGTACTAAAGGGTTATAGAAGTCTGCTCTCACACACTGCAGCAGGAAACGCAGCATCACCGCCAATATATAGAAGCCAAATACTGATTGTATCAGGAAAATGGTTGCAGTCACTATTGATCCCCCCTTAGCAGATTGCCCAATTCTCTAGCACGCTGGCAAGCTTTCTCCAGGGCTAGGGCTACCAGCTTTTCGATCTCGCCATCACGCAGAACTGCCAAAGCCTGCTCGGTTGTTCCACCCGAAGAAACAACACGCGCTAGTAATGTAGCTGGGCTTTCCGCACTATCAATTACCATCTTAGCTGCACCAAAAGCAGTTTGCTGTGTTAGAAGCCTTGCCTGATGGGTGTCTAACCCCAAATTTATTGATGCCCGCTCCAAAGCTTCCATTAGCAGAAAAAAATAGGCAGGACCACCACCAGATAATGCGGTAACCGCATCTAATAGCATCTCATCTTCTACCCATATCGTCACTCCAACCGCCTGTAATATTGATTCCACCAGTTGCCGGTTTTTTTTAGAGACAAATTGGTTAGCAAATAAGGCACTGGCAGAGCTTCGGACCAAGGCCGGAGTGTTAGGCATAGCGCGCACTAGTGCCAATTCCCCACCTCCCAGCCAACGTCTTAAGTCTGATTCACGTATTCCGGCAGCAATAGAAATAACCAATGGCTGTCTGCTCTGGATTACATATCCTAGATTTTCAGTAACTTCTCGCACAATATGTGGCTTAATCGCAAGAAAGATAACTTCAGATTTTGTAGCGACTTTCACATTATCGGAATCAATATTTATGCTGTTATAGCACCTGCGTAAGAATAATTTTCTGCTGAAATCAGGTTCAGCGACCCAAATTTTGTTGGGTTTATGGCCATTAGAAATCAGTCCACTGACTAGGCTGTGGGTCATATTACCGCCTCCGATAAAGGCAATAGAGATGTCTTTCATCACTACCTCATCACAATTGGATATTCTTTGCTTGAATATTTTGCCATATGTACTTCTAATTTTTAGTTAAGAGTTGGAGCCCGCTCGAATTCTACTTATCAGTACCAATACTTGAAGTAAGATGGTAGAAACAGTTAGCCTTATGATGCAATTGGAGGAAGCTATAAATTGGCTTCTCAGGCCTGAGACCAATTTCAGGCCGTGGATAAACCTAATTTCAACCTTAAAGGCATACTCCAACAGAATTCAGAAGCGTTGACCAAAGATGGCAGTACCAATTCTTACTAGAGTACTTCCCTCAGCAATTGCTGCCTCGAGGTCGTTAGACATTCCCATAGATAGGGTATCTAATCTAAAACCATCTGATACTAATCGCTCATGCAGTTTACGAACTCTAGCAAAAAACTCTCTTTTATTAGCGCATTCAGAAGTAGAGTTAGATATTGCCATTAACCCGCGTAACCGGATTCGGGGTAGAGAAGCAATCTTTTTAGCAACCAAAGACAAATCTACCAAATCTAACCCATGCTTAACATTAGGTTCATTGCCCATTTTCAACTGTAGACAAATATTCAGTGGTGGCAAACCATTAGGCCTGTGCATGTTTAATCGTTCAGCAATCTTCAACCGATCTACACTATGTACCCAGTCAAATCTTTTAGCGATATCCCTGGTTTTATTAGCTTGTATTGAACCAATGAAATGCCATTCCAAATTCAAGTCATAAAGCTCAGTTATTTTAATTAAAGTTTCTTGTAAATAATTCTCACCAAAACTTCGCTGGCCTAAAGCAGCTACTGTTGCGATAGTAGCAGCAGATTGAGTTTTACTAACTGCAAGTAGCCCGACCGAGCCAAGCGGACGCTGAAACTGCACTTCAGCCGTGCGGATGCGTGCCATCACAGCATGAAGTCTTTCAGAGCAATCTAGTGTCATCTACACACTCTATCGAATACGAGAAGGTTTCTGGAACATGTAGAAATATATTATAAAACTGGGCACCGCTGCTATTCCAGTAGAGACATAGAAAAATAAAAACATCAAGTTAATTATCCTACCATCTCATTAAATGCGACTTGTTCTTAATAACTCAATCAATTTGCTGTTCAGAGTTTGTAGTGCCGCCGTTTTTTCTCCAAAAACTGAAATTAATACTTAAAAAAACCGTACTCTATCGCAGATAGAGTTAACCGGGATAGGATAACATAATGTTTATGAGATATGGCACCATGCTTAACTATTAGAGATACGATATAGCTGGGAGAGGATACAAACTGTACTTCTAAGCTAGGATAGATAATCCAGTGTTTCTAGATGCTCTTGGGCATTCGAGCTGTTAGCATGAGGTAATGCACTGCTGATTCCATATTTCACATACCGAACCTAGAATAACCATCTGAACCTAATTATATTGTGTAATACTCGCAACTAAATGGGTGCAACGAAGAACCGCGCACGATAGAAACGTAACTCATCAATTGAATCCCGAATATCCTCTAAAGCTAGATGAGATGAGGGTTTTTTAGAGCACCCGTTTGTAGCATACCAGCGCCTTGCCAGTTCTTTAACCGTGCTTACATCTAAGTTGCGATAGTGGAAAAATGCTTCGAGTTGTGGCATACAACGTGCCAAGAAGCGCCGATCTTGACAGATGCTATTACCACACATCGGAGATTTGCCCTTCGGTACATATTGACTTAGAAAGTCTAAAGTGAATGTTTCAGCACTGGATTCGTCAAATTTGCTGGCACGTACCCGGTCTATTAGACCAGATGTACCATGTTGCTTTTTATTCCATTGATCCATTTGCGCTAACATCTCATCATCTTGATGAATAGCTAATACCGGACCTTCTGCAAGTATATTTAGTTGACTATCAGTGATGATAGTAGCAATTTCGATGATAAAATCAGTTTTAGAGTCCAAACCAGTCATTTCCAAATCAATCCAGATCATATTATTTGGGGACATATATTTTGTTCTATTTGTTATATTATAAGTGTATGATTCGCCAGTCTTAGCAAATGTGGCTAACCCTACCCCTAACCCCTAGCTAGGTCTTGGCTATTTAATTGCGTCTGATCACTGGTTAGGACCGATATAAATATAAGCTAGCGGTAATAAATTATCTATTCAGGTTAGGAACAGACCATGGAGACCGGAGCTATAGTAATTTTATTACCCTTGAAATAAGGAAATTTCAGATAGCTCGATCCCTCAAAATAATGGATATTGTCCATTTAAAGTGGCACGCCCGGCGAGACTTGAACTCACGACCTTCGGCTCCGGAGGCCGACGCTCTATCCGACTGAGCTACGGGCGCATGGGGAAGTTTTGACTATAATGAACAGACCACTTTAAGATCCCAATCCTGCAGCAGATTATATCTGTTTTCAGGTGGATGGAAATAATACTATAATTATGATGTTTAGTGTTATCTAAAAAATAAAAGACTTTTAAGGATAAAATTAAAATCTAGCAGACTCTTTTATAATCAATGTACCTATTAGTAAATTAGCAAACAAGTAGTTGAGAAACTACTCAACGAGTTAAAAATATGAACCAGAGATTTAATAAATCTGTGATGAAAACATCAATATTGCTGATCTCTGGGGTAGTGTTATTAGTGATAGTACTGTCAATGGTTGCAACTTTCATTGGTATTATCGGCAAGGGTACTCCTGATAATAGATTAGGCAGAGAGGCTGCAACAGTAGAACGCATTAAACCGGTTGCTAAAATTTCCTTTAATTAGCGGAATAAGCTAATTATTACAGATTACAGTGAAACGCCTTATTCCACTCCCATAAATTTAGAGAAGAAATTTATAATAAAGTGTGCATATCTTGCCATTCCATTTGAGGTACTATAAGTTTGGTGCAAGAGATAAATAGGAGAAGAAACAAGTTGTACATTAATTTGTTAATTGGCTTATGAAATTAGCTAAGAATGGTGATCAACCAATACATTATTAATTATGTGCTTGATAGAACAGTAATAAATTATGAAATGCAAATGGATATTTGAATGATATAGTTTGTTTAAATCTGTTATCTCAGTGATTAATCGCCTTTTTTACTGGCATATTTCCCCTTTCATACACCAACTGACCTTCAAACAGGGTATGAGTCAATTGCCCCCTTAATTCCCAACCTAGAAATGGGCTATTCTGTCCGCGACTAAGCAGATTATCAGTTTTGACCTTCCACCGGGCTTCAGGATCAAATATACAAATATCTGCTATTCCTCCTACTCTAAGATGCCCGCTATCCAGTCCTAGAATCCGTGCTGGTCCACATGTTAACCTTTCTAAAACTACCGCAAGAGGTAGTGTCTCATCATGCACTAATCTTAAGCTCAACGCGAGCAGTGTCTCTAGACCGGAAATTCCCGGTTCAGTATCACCGAACGGAGCTAGCTTAGCATCTCGTTCGTGTGGCTGATGATCAGAGCAAACGGCACCAACTACACCACTAGCCAATCCATTGCGCAATGCATCACGGTCGACCAAACCGCGCAGTGGTGGTTGGACGTGGCATTGACTGTCAAAACCAGCTAAATCTATATCTGTCAGGTGCAGATTATGGATAGCTACATCAGCAGTCACCTGTAACCCCTCAGATTGGGCTCTAGCCATGAGTTCAACAGAGCGTGCGCAAGAAAGGCGTCCGAAATGGACACGCACACCGATATCTCGGATCAATTCTAAATCTCGAGCCATAGCACCAGTTTCTGCAGCTATTGGAATGGCTGGTAGGCCCATACGAGTTGCGACCTGTCCTTCGTGCGCAATACCGTGTCTAAGCCAAGTATCAAGAGGGGTCAAAAATACGGTTAGGTCGAAAGTCGCAGCATATTCTAGTGCACGACGTAACACCAGAGTATTAGTTACTGGATGACCACCATCACTCACTCCGACGCAGCCCACATCCTTGAGAGCTGCCATCTCTGCTAATCTTTCACCCCGTAAGCAATGAGTCAATGCACCAAGAGCTATCACTCTAGCCTTTCCAGCAGCTTTAGTAAGACGACTGATCAATTCTACTACTGACGGTTCATTAATGACTGGATCAGTGTCTGGAGGACACACAAGCGTTGTTATTCCAGCTGCTGCAGCAGCGCCAGTTTCACTAGCGATAGTCGCCTTATGTATCAGTCCAGGTTCACGTAATCGGGCACAGAGATCAATTAGACCAGGGCAGACAATCTGATTGCGTGCGTCGATGATCTGATCTATAGAAAAACCACTAGGTGGCCGACCAATCCCAGCAATTTTACCTTCAGCTATGAATACATCAGTAACCGTATCGATATGATACGCCGGATCAACAAGACGGCCGCCACATATTGCAATATTCATCAAAGGTTATCCACAACAGCTGGTCGGGCATGGTTGCCCAAAGTAATTGACATTATCGCCATCCGTACAGCTATACCGTTAGTGACTTGTTCTAGGATTACCGACTGCGGCCCATCGGCCACTCGCGAGTCTATTTCCACACCACGGTTAGTCGGACCAGGGTGCATCACGATAGCATCCGGCTTTGCCAAGGCTAGTCTCTCCTCAGTTAGGCCATAACACTGAAAGAATTCCTGTTTACTTGGTAGTAACGCACCTTCCATACGTTCCTTCTGTAAGCGCAGCATCACGATTACATCCACATTCTGTAACCCGTCATGTGGGTTATGGAACACTTTTACACCCAACTTATTCACTGCAACCGGCAATAAAGTCCGGGGAGCAACGACCCTTATATCGGTTACACCCAGTATGTTAAGGGCTTGAATCAGGGAACGGGCAACACGTGAGTACAGGATGTCCCCGACTATAGCAACTTGCAAGTTATTAAAATCAGGCTTGTGACGGTGAATGGTGAATACATCTAACATAGCTTGAGTAGGGTGTGAATGACAACCATCGCCGGCATTTAAAACTGCGATGTGTGGTTTTACATGACGTGCAATGAACTCAGCCGCACCACTCTGACCATGACGTACGATAAACATATCGCATTGCATTGCCTCAATATTGCGTAAGGTATCAAGTAGACTCTCACCTTTGATTGCAGAAGAAGTAGCGATATTTAACGTAAGTACATCAGCTGACAACCGCTTAGCAGCCAACTCGAAAGTAGTACGAGTGCGAGTACTTGCTTCGAAAAACAGGTTAACGACGGTTTTACCATGCAGTGTTGGAAGCTTCTTAACACGGCGTTCAGCTACCCCAAGCAGTGACTCAGCGGTATCTAAAATTTCCATTAAATGTCGACGATTTAACCCTTCTAAACTTAGAAAGTGTAATAGGCGGCCTTGATAATCTATTTGAATATTATCTGCATTCATGTACTTGATACGTTCTGAATCAGGAGTTGTAGTGGTTCAGGGCCTAGCAACTGGATGTGACTATCAGCAGGCAATTCTAAGCGGGAGCCAGAGACATTAGCCTCTATCGGTAGCTCTCTACCGCCGCGATCTACTAGTACTGCTAGCAGCACCGAAGCCGGTCTACCGTAATCGAATAGTTCGTTAAGAGCAGCCCTTATGGTACGACCAGTATGAAGTACATCATCAACTAGCACCAAATCACGGCCATCCACATCAAAAGGTAGTTCCGACGGACATATCTGTGGGTTTACACCGATACGGCTAAAATCATCGCGGTAGAAAGAGACATCTAAACGACAAAGAGGCGTAGTGAGATCTAATCGCTTTCTTAGCTGTTCTGCAATCCAAACACCGCCTGTGTGAACGCCTACTAGTGCTGGTTCGGAGATACCACGCCGTGCTAGTAGATAGCGTAACTTTACAGTCATCGCCTCAATAAGTAACTCAGCTTCACGCATTATCTGAAGAGTCTCCAATTTGGTTGAGCCAGCTTTCTAAGATGACAGCTGCTGCTCTAGCATCCAGTCCAACATTTCGCCGGCGGTGGTGGTTATTAGAACACTGCTGAGTATAAAATTGCTGTTTTGCTTCCCAAGAGGATAAATGTTCATCAATAGTGGATACCGGTAGGCAGAAGCGCGTGTGTAATTGCTTGCTGAAACCGATAGCAGCTTTCGTAATAGCACTAGAAGTACCGTCGGAATGGCGAGGGACCCCGACCACCAACCAATCCGGTTGCCATTCAGATATAAGCTGAATGATAGTATCCCAATCAGGAACTCGTTTTCGCAGGTTCGAAGTGGTACAAAGTGCATGCACAGATCCAGTAACTGTCTCTCCGACTGCGACTCCGATGCGGTAAAACCCAAAATCAAAACACAAGACCAACCGACATGTAGCAAGTAAGTTACCAGTAGATATGGAATCTGTTTCTAATCCACGATCAGGAGTGACCGACATTGGCAGACAGCAGATTTAAGTCTACTCCCAGCAGAGACGCAGCAGCGAGCCAGCGCTGTGAGCTGGACTTGAAAAAAAGGATGTCGCAATCGGAAGGAGTTGATAACCATGCGTTATTCACAAGTTCCAGTTCCAATTGCCCAGGCCCCCATCCAGCATAGCCGAGAATAACTAGCATGTGTTCTGGCCCTTCTCTACATGCTATTGCTTGTAGAATATCACGGGAAGTGGTAATACCAATCTGGTTATTAATTTTCAGAGTTGCTTTCCATTGACCGACTGGGCTGTGAATGACAAACCCCTGTTCTGGTTGGACAGGGCCACCATGGTATACAGGTAGAGAAGAAAGGTCTGGACGATCAGTCTTGATGTTCAGATGGTCTAACAGATGTCGGATAGATAATTGTAATGGTCGATTGATGACCATACCCATTGCGCCTTTATTGTTATGCTCGCTGATATATGTCACAGTCTGGTAAAAATTCGAATCAGCTAGCATCGGCATTGCAATCAAGAACTGATTAGTCAGATAGGTAACTTCTTCAATCATATACACATAGCCATCTGGATTTTTCCCGAACCTTTGACTCAAGAAGGTGCATAGGCTGAGTAAGTATTGAATACAGGCAGGCTATTTCCGGATTTATATTTCTTTTCAAAACAACATACAGTAACTACTAGTTGAGGGAATCATATGGGAACTTCATATCCTGAATATTAACCATAACCTAGTTATGACCACAAAGCGAGTAATATCCATCCCAGATACCAAGTTAATAAATAATATCACCTAAATCTCGAGCAAGTTAAATAGCGCGCCCGGAGAGATTCGAACTCCCGACCCCCTAGTTCGTAGCCAGGTACTCTATCCAACTGAGCTACGGGCGCTTCGCTTCAAGGAGTGGATTATGTAGACTGATCCGATTATTGTCAATTCTACATATCTTCTCGATAAGCTGACGGAGAGAGAGGGATTCGAACCCTCGATGGAGTTTATACCCCCATACTCCCTTAGCAGGGGAGCGCCTTCAGCCACTCGGCCATCTCTCCAAGGAATGCTCAAACAGCAACTACTATCTGATGGTGATAAGGATAACGTTTGCAATCTTTCAGGTAAAGTTAAAATCTCTAGTTTTCTGGCTGCAAACTGTTGTCAGTAGCTGCACTGTCCTGTTCGCGCTTGATCCTTTCATATATTTCCTCGCGATGTACTGCAATATCTTTTGGCGCATTGACCCCAATGCGGACCTGATTCCCCTTTACGCCCAGAACGGTAACAGTTACTTCATCACCGATCATCAGCGTTTCTCCAACTCTGCGCGTCAGAATCAACATATCAAGCTACTCCGTGTTCTCCATCAAAAATCAGGTCATATCGCGGTTATGAATTCTCCGCGCTTATAATAAACTATCCTATCCAAATCCCAGCAGTCTACGCTGGCAGATCAACCTAATACAATTAAAATTACTCAGGACGATTTAGCGAGATCGAACGCCTCGTGTAGGGCTCGGACACCAAGTTCTAGGTATTTTTCATCTACAACTACAGAAATCTTAATCTCAGAGGTTGTAATCATACGGATGTTAATCATTTCTTTCGCTAATGCTTGGAACATCTGGCTGGCCACGCCAGCGTGGGAGCGCATCCCGATACCTACCAGGGACAGCTTAGCAATCTTGTTATCACCAGATACTTCACGAGCTCCCATCCGAGAAGTGTGTTCACGCAGAATTTCTAAAGTACGCTCGTAATCATTACGGTGCACAGTAAAGGTAAAATCTGCAGTGTTGTCCCGTCCGACATTCTGAATGATCATATCCACTTCTATATTAGCATCAGATATTGGTCCTAGAATGTTAAAAGCAATACCTGGTCGGTCTGGTACACCCAGTATGGTGATCTTTGCTTCATCGCGGTTAAAGGCGATACCAGAAATTAGCACTTTCTCCATAGGTTCAGACACTAATTCTTCCTCAAAAGTGATCAATGTACCTGGACCTTCCTTGAAGGTCGATAGTACACGTAATGGGACATTATGCTTGCCAGCAAACTCCACTGAGCGGATTTGCAATACCTTAGAACCTAAGCTGGCCATTTCCAACATTTCCTCAAATGTTATACGATTCAGGCGGCGAGCGTCAGGGACAACACGAGGGTCAGTAGTGTAGATACCATCAACATCAGTGTAGATTTGGCACTCTTTTGCCTTGAGGGCAGCAGCTAATGCCACACCAGTGGTGTCGGAACCGCCGCGTCCTAGAGTAGTTATGTTACCTTCCTCATCAACACCCTGAAATCCAGCAACAACGACAATCAGCCCAGTGTCCAGATCAGAGCGGATAGCATCCATCTGGATATCACGAATTCGTGCCTTATTAAATGAGCTATCTGTAAGGATTCGCACTTGTCCACCAGTATAGGAGCGGGCTGTGCAACCACGCTTCTCCAGAGCTATGCATAGAAGCGCCATAGTGACTTGCTCGCCTGTAGCTAGTAAAACGTCAAGTTCCCGCGGATTTGGGCGAAATGTAATACCTCTAGCTAATTTTACCAATCGGTCTGTCTCGCCACTCATTGCTGACACGACAACCATAATCTGATGGCCGCGCTCATGCCATCCAATCACTTTCTTTGCGACTTCCTCGATACGCTCAAGACTGCCTAATGAGGTACCACCATATTTTTGGACGATAAGCGACATAATGCAATGCCATTAAAAGCTCATTGTATTGATTTGATACGATACATGCTTTAAAAAAGCATGTACATGTATGTATATTATTAACCATAATTTAAGTATAAGAGGCTTAAATACAAACAAAAATCAATGATCTCCACAAAATACCCATTTCGCATTTAGATATCATATAAAGAAAATAAAAGAGCAGACTCTCTAGAATTAACCGGTACAATCATGGCGGGCGCATGTCAGCTGTTTGTGTATCCACTCTGGTATAGAACGGAGACTTTCATCAAGTTTAGTAGGATCAGTTCCTCCTGCATGAGCTAGATCTGGGCGTCCCCCTCCCTTTCCACCAACCTGTCTGGCAACAAAGTTGACAAGGTCAAAAGCTCTGATACGCTGTGTTTCCATTGTCGTCACACCTGCTATAATTCTTACCTTGTTATTCTCGACTGCAGCTAGTACTACTACTGCCGTATTAAGTTGTTCCTTGTAGCTATCGACTGCCTCACGTAAAGCTTTAGCATCAGCACCTTCCAGTCGAGCGGCTAACACTTTAATGCCATCAATATCTATTACCTTGCTCAATAGATTAGCAGAATCCCGGTTACTGGCCTTTAGCCTACATTTAAGTTGCTCAATTTCCATTTCTAAATTCTTGACTCTGTTAACAAGCTGAGAAATCTTATCTGGAAAATTGTTGCTGCCACCTTTAACTAGTTTAGCGACCTGGCGCTCACGATCCTGTAGTGAAGCAATGTAGTCCAGTGCACGTCCACCAGCTACTGCTTCAATGCGCCGCACCCCGGCTGCTACTCCAATTTCAGAGATAATCTTAAGAAACCCGATTTCACCAACACGGTGGACGTGAGTACCTCCACATATCTCTATAGAAAATTCACCAATCCGCAATACTCGTACCATGTCACCATATTTTTCACTGAAAAGCGCTAACGCACCAGTAGCTACCGCTTGCTCTGGCGTCATGATCGTTATCTCAACAGAAGCATTACCGCGAATTTGAGCATTAACCAAACGCTCGATAGCTTCAAATTGCTCGTTGCTAATTGGCTCAAAGTGAGAGAAATCAAATCGTAACCTTTGCGGATCCACTAGAGAACCTTTTTGAGTGACGTGACTGCCTAATATCAGACGCAAAGCCGCATGTAGTAAATGAGTAGAAGAGTGGTGCAATGTGGTAGCTTGACGTTTAGCAATATCCACTTGAGCGAGTATCTTGTCTCCCCGCTGTAGATGACCGATCTTCAGTACGCCAATATGACTAAAAACCCTGCCATCCTGTTTCTGTGTATCACAGACTTCAAACTCGAGACAGTTAGCACGTATCCAGCCGGTATCGCCAACTTGGCCACCGGACTCAGCGTAAAACGGCGTGCGGTCCAATACTACAATTCCCTCCTTACCAGCACTTATCTCATCGACAGGCTGATTGCTACAGAACAGCGCAATTACGGTAGCATCCTCTTCAATTCGATCATAGCCATCAAAATTAGTTGATACAATACATTCCCAATTAATTTTACGTGCTGTACAAGAACTACTAAAGTGACTGTAGGTACGAGACCTTTCACGCTGGACTCCCATCGCTTGTTCGAAGCCGATATAGTCTACATGTAACCCACGTTCTCTAGCGATATCTGCAATCAGATCTACTGGAAATCCATAAGTGTCATAGAGTTTAAAAATTATATCTCCAGGAATGGTCAGGCTTGATAATTGTCCGATTTTTTCCCCTAGCAACTGCATCCCATTATTGAGTGTGTCTGCAAAACGCTCTTCCTCTTCAAGGATTACACGAGTCACTTGATCTTGGGCTATAATTAGTTCAGGGTAAGCAGTACCCATCTCTACAGCAAATGGTGCAACTAATTTATAGAAAAAACTGCCACTGGCTCCCAACTTATAACCATGTCGGATAGCACGGCGCATAATCCTCCGTAGCACATAACCCCGTCCTTCATTTGAAGGCAACACGCCGTCGGTTATCAAAAAAGCGGTTGCTCTGATGTGATCAGCGATCACACGTAGTGAACTAGACTGAAGATCTTGTGTACCGGTTGCCTCGGCCGCAGCCCTAATCAAATTTTTAAACAGATCAATCTCGTAATTGCTATGTACACCCTGAATGACAGTAGTCAGCCTTTCCAGACCCATGCCTGTATCAACTGAGGGCTTTGGCAACAGCTTCAGATCGCCATCAGCATTTCGTTCGAACTGCATGAATACCAAGTTCCAAATTTCAACATAGCGGTCGCCATCTGCCTTGTATGTACCTGGTGGATAACCAATAAATTCTGGGCCGTGATCATAGAAGATTTCTGAGCAAGGTCCGCACGGTCCAGTGTCGCCCATAGCCCAAAAGTTATCACTTTCATATAGCTTACCACCCGGCTTGTCTCCGATACGGGCAATACGTTCTCTGGGAATCTTTACTTCCTTATCCCATATTTTATATGACTCATCGTCAGTTTCATAAACTGTTACCCATAACCTATCAGGTGGTAGATTCAACACATTGACTAAAAATTTCCAAGCAAAGTGGATCGCTTCGCGTTTAAAGTAGTCACCAAAGCTGAAATTACCCAACATCTCAAAGAAAGTGTGATGTCTGGTAGTGTAGCCAACATTTTCTAGATCATTGTGTTTCCCTCCAGCGCGTACGCAACGTTGTGCCGTTGTGGCTCGCTTATAGGTGCGATTATCGCGGTCTGTAAATACATCCTTGAACTGCACCATCCCGGCATTGGTGAATAGGAGGGTATTATCTTTGATCGGGATCAACGAGCTGCTGGCCACGATTTTATGGCCGTGACTACTGAAGTAATCTAGAAATAACTTACGAATTTCTGCGCTGCTGGTCATTGGTCGAGATTCAAATTTGATGTATTACGATTATTCATTTTCTTAAAAAACTGTTCTATCTGATCTAGAGAGAAACCATATTGATACAATACTCGGGTTTGTTGAATTTTCTCAGTGATAGTTGTAGGCAGATTCTTAAAAATTTTGCCTTGTAACTCACTCAGTTTAGACATCCAGCTGCCATCCAAAGCCAACAATATACTAGTAACTACATCACCATGGATACCGCGGGCACGCAGTTCACGAGCAATCCGCAATGGGCCATAGCCTTTGACAATTCGAGAATAAGCATAGGTTTCAGCATATCGCTCTTCATCGAGTAACTTTGTTGCTGTTAACTGATCCAATACAGGAGCTATTTGCTCAGATAAAAAGCCGCGCTGAACCAGTTTTTGGTGTAATTCCAGCCTAGAGTGTTCTCTCCAGGTTAATAACTTCAGTGCCTTTTTGCGTATGATAGTGCTTACTAAGTCTGTATTATTAGTTTTTGGCATCCAATTCCTTTGCAATGGAACCACTGATTTCAGTGTGAATATCGCTTTCTCCGGATAAATCAGAAACCTGCACTGCGTCTGGACGAGTTAGAAAATGTGATCGAACCTTATCCTCCAGTTCGCTGGTTAATTCAGGATTTTCCTTAAGATAGGTACGCGCATTTTCTTTCCCTTGCCCTATTCGATTGTTACCATAGCTGTACCAAGCACCAGATTTATCTATCAGCCCAATCCTTACTCCAAGATCTAAGATCTCACCAAATCTTGATGTACCTTCACCATACAAAATCTCAAACTCAGCCTGTTTAAAAGGCGGAGCTAACTTATTCTTCACCACTTTAACGCGTGTCTCGCTACCAATAACGTTCTCACCCTTCTTGATGGAACCAACTCGGCGAATATCTAGGCGTATAGAAGCATAAAACTTGAGGGCATTACCGCCAGTAGTCGTTTCTGGTGATCCAAACATCACGCCAATCTTCATCCTGATTTGGTTTATAAAAATTACCAGGGTATTAGATCGCTTAATGTTAACTGTAAGTTTGCGCAGTGCTTGGCTCATTAGTCTGGCCTGTAGGCCAACGTGGGAATCACCCATATAACCCTCGATCTCGGCTTTTGGTGTAAGTGCAGCTACCGAATCGATTACTACAGTGTCAACCGCACTGGAACGTACTAGCATATCAGCTATTTCTAGTGCCTGTTCCCCAGTGTCAGGTTGGGAAACTAGCAAATCATCAATGTTAACACCTAGCTTAGCAGCATAAATTGGATCAAGCGCGTGTTCAGCATCAATAAACGCTGCACAACCACTATTGCATTGAGTTTCTGCAATTACTTGCAAAGCAAGAGTAGTTTTACCAGAAGATTCAGGCCCGTAGATTTCTGTTACTCTCCCTCGTGGTAAACCGCCAATACCCAGTGCGATATCCAGCCCCAGTGAACCTGTAGAAACTGTCATTATATCACGAGCAATACTAGTACCACCTAATCGCATCACTGCACCCTTACCGAACTGGCGTTCGATCTGTATTAGTGCACCAGCAAGTGCTTTTTTCTTATTATCGTCCATTTTTTGTTCTCCAGCTTTTGAAGACTAAGCAGTTAGTAGATCATGTGAGAATCTATCTTATAGATGACCCTAGTAACACACTAGCTCATCAATTTATCTTCTCTTCGAAAGAGCATCTGGAAAACATAAAAAGGTACAAATCCAATATTTAGTAAATTTAATTAATATTATAGTTTTTCATATAGCATCTTACTGAAATTCGGTAACGAGGATAACTGTGGTTAGTTACAGGTTAATTAGTATTTTATTGTGCCCATGATTTTTAGATACTACCGTCAAGAAGTTAGACATTAACGACCTTGAACAACCACCATTATATGCAGAGCAGAGTATAAGTGCAATAAAATTCAATAGTTACCGCTATTTGAGATATTACGGCTTAATAGCTAGGGCACTCAGCAGCCCCTCTAAAGCTGTAGCTACTGTCTGAATACGTACTTCAGCACGTCCACCCTTAAAATGGTGGCATTCAGTACACAACTGACCACTATTCAGTATCCAGGCAAGATAAACAGTGCCAACTGGCTTGTCCATGGTACCATCTCCATTGCCTGCAATACCACTAACAGCAATGGCAGCTCCAGCTGCGCTGCATTTTATTATGCCTGTAGCCATTTCAGTGACGACTTCATTGCTGACCGCACCATATTTATTAATGGTCGCCTCTCTAACACCTAATAAGTCAATCTTAGCAGTATTACTGTAAGTGACCAAACCATGATCAAACCATTCAGAACTACCAGGAATATCGGTAACAACTTTAGCGATCCATCCCCCTGTGCAGGATTCAGCAGTTACCAATTTCAGGTTACGAGCCCGTAGATATCTGCTAACTTCTTTAGCTAATTTGTAGAGATACTTGTTAGAAAGTTTTTCTACAGGCATGATTCACCTTTCTTTTATTGCAATCCACTATTATCGCAATCTACTATGCTCAAATGGATGGATTTTCTGCTAACAAATATTAATAATCCTAAATTTTAATGGAATAATAATCTATATACTAACAGCTGAGCTCAATTAGACTGTTTGATACATCTTGTAAGGTTTGTACTATAAACCCATACACAACGTGTACTTAGTGCGTTTCGTAAGCTAGATTTGTATTTAGTATCATGGGAAAAATCTGATATTTAATTACTGTCACAGTTAATCTACTCGTGTTTACTTCGGTATTAGATGAATTAGATATTCAATAGCCCCCCGCGCCATTAGAAATGGACGCGGGTGGATAAGACGACTAAATTGCAGAACAGGTTGATAGGTGAATCAATGGTTCTAAATCCCTATAGGTAAGAAAGTAACTAGCCCTCCTTTTATTGTACAGCTGGTTTGTTCAATGGGAGTGGAAGCCCCTCTTTAGGGGTAGCGGGATTTACAAATGGTTCCTTATTAGAAAGAACATTAGCCTTTTCAGTAGGTTGAACTACTGCTGCAGCATTAACTACCTCTCTGTTAGAGTTTGCAGTTTCTTTGTTTGCGACAGCTGTCTCTTTGGTGACGAGAGTGGAGGAAGCATCCTTATTCTTCACTGCCATTTCCACCACTGTAGCCTTGGGAGCACTAGCAGATGTTGTCACGCTAGCCTGTTCAGCTGATCTTACAACCGTTTCTCCAGCCTTTTTAGCAATTTCATCTTGTTGTTTCTTATAAGCTTCCTTCACTGTTTTCTCAGTCTGAGCAGAGTTTTGCTCTCTACTCTCGCATGCATACAAAGCTAGGGACAATGCTATTGTTGAAGAGATTAACAGCAACTTTCTAGTCTTCATTATTTATGCTCCTATCTTGAAGTGAATATGATCTGGGTATAGATTATTTATATTATCTCTATGCGGTATTCTCTACGCTTTAATTTTTCCTATATTCTCCTAATTTATCTTCTTCAGATTAGCTTAGTGAAGATCAGATTTAACAAAATTTCTTCACGCCACCATGCTTAAGCTCAACTATCTTGTATATCAAGAGCAAGATTCAATAAATACCATTTTACAGATTTTACACGGATGGCGATGTTCTAAATGCCATTTTTTAATGAGTTCCCTAAATTTCATAGCAGACAGCAGATATACAGTTATATATATACAGCCCGAGGAGAATGTATGAGAGTCGAGTCTAGGAAAAATCAAAGGCACGGCCGAGCTCAAAATGGCAAAATCGTAGAGCAGCATACACCAATGATTCAGCAATATTTACGCATCAAGGCTAATCATCCAGATATCTTATTGTTCTACCGTATGGGAGATTTCTATGAATTATTTTATGAAGATGCTCAGCGTGCTGCCGACATGCTAAATATCACTCTGACTACACGTGGGCAGTCAGCAGGAGCACCAATTCCAATGGCAGGTGTACCCTTCCATTCCGTAGATAGCTATCTCTCCAAATTGATTAAGAATGGGCAATCGGTAGCAATATGTGAGCAATTAAGTGAGCCATCCACCAATAAGGGATTAGTTGAGCGACAAGTGGTTAGAATTATCACTCCAGGTACTCTCACTGATGAAGCACTGCTAGAAGAACGACGTGACCACTTATTGGTAGCTCTTAATCAAGTAAAACAGGTTTACGGTCTTGCTAATCTAGATCTAAGTAGTGGTAGATTTACTATCACTCAGTTAAATAGTGAGGTCGGATTTCTTAATGAGCTGGAACGTCTAAGGCCAGCGGAATTGCTGATCAGTGAGGATTTTAAGGCACCCAAATCCTGGCATCAACACCCTGGCCTACGCCGGCAAGCATCATGGCATTTTGATCTAAACAGTGCGATTCGAGAATTATGTCATCAGTTCGGAGTCAATAATTTAGATGGTTTTGGTTGTGCTGACCAAGCAGTAGCACTCGGAGCTGCAGGTTGTCTACTACAATATGTTAAAGATACTCAACGCAGTGCACTGCCACATCTAAATAAGTTGAGAGTGGAGCAGTACAGAGATAGCATTATTCTAGATGCAGCCAGTCGGAGAAATTTGGAGTTAGAATACAGCTCCAGCGGAAAATCTGAACATACGCTACTAGGTGTACTAGACCACTGTGTAACTTTGATGGGAGGTAGATTATTGCATCGTTGGATACAACAACCTCTACGAGATAGAGTAACCCTTGAACAGAGATGTGATAGCATCCGGAAACTGCTTTACAACGGAAATTATAAGTACATGCGAGGTTTACTACGCGGCACCGGTGACATCGAGCGTATTCTGTCACGAGTTGCATTGAAATCCGCACGGCCCCGAGATTTAGTTGCCTTATCTGACTCGTTAGCCAGATTGCCAAATCTACAGAATTTTATAGAGTTAATTGATGCGGCTCTTCTAACTAAACTAGCATATCAGGCTGGCAAGCATCCAGAAATTTG
This sequence comes from uncultured Candidatus Competibacteraceae bacterium, assembly GCA_903882995.1. Lineage (GTDB taxonomy): Bacteria > Pseudomonadota > Gammaproteobacteria > Competibacterales > Competibacteraceae > Competibacter_A. The sequence continues at coordinate 8,702 of CAIRZE010000044.1, read as the reverse complement.
TGCATTACTGAATCAGGCCATTATCGCTAATCCACCCCAGATTCTACGAGATGGTGGTGTGATCGCCCCAGGTTATGATGCTGAACTTGATAACTTAAATTATCTAGGTAAGCACGCTACTGAGTATCTTATAGAATTAGAAGCTAAGGAACGCCAGCGCACTGGCATAGGCACTCTGAAAGTCGGATTTAACCGGGTTCACGGATATTATATAGAAGTAGCCCGCGCTCGATCACAGGCGGTTCCAGAGAACTATCTCCGCCGTCAGACCCTTAAGGGAGTGGAACGTTATATCATACCTGAGCTGCAAGAGTTCGAGTGTAAGGTAATGCATGCAAGAGAACTTGCCATATCCAGAGAAAAAGCATTATATGATGCCTTATTAGATCGTATAATCGACAGATTATCAGAGTTGCAAGCAAGTGCCTCTGCGTTAGCAGAACTGGATGTACTAGCTAACTTGGCAGAAAGGGCAGCGACACTCGGCTGGAATCAGCCACAACTCGTCTCTGAACCAGGCATTAAAATTAGAGCAGGTCGTCGTCCCGTGATCGAGCAGGTCTCGGATACTCATTTCATTCCAAATGATTTAGAATTGGAACCAGAACAGAGGAGGATGCTGGTTATTACTGGACCAAATTTAGGTGGTAAATCTACTTTCATGCGCCAGACTGCATTAATTGTGCTACTGGCTCACATCGGCAGCTATGTGCCTGCTGAACAGGCATTAATTGGTCCAATCGACCATATCTTTACACGCATCGGTGCCTCTGACGATTTAGCATCAGGCCGCTCCACCTTCATGGTGGAAATGACTGAGGCCGCTAATATCATGAATAATGCCACCTCATATAGCCTAGTACTTATAGACGAAATTGGCCGTGGCACCAGTACTTTTGATGGTTTAGCCTTAGCATGGGCCTGTGCAACACATCTAGCAGAAACGGTAAGAGCCTTCACTCTGTTTGCTACTCACTATTTTGAATTGACAGAACTATCTTTCGAACAATCAGGAACATCGAATGTTCACTTTGAAGCAATAGAATATAGTAATAAGATTGCGTTTATGTATCGTGTAAAGGAAGGACCTGCTAATCGTAGCTATGGACTGCAAGTTGCTGCTTTGGCAGGAATGCCGCCTGTAATTATCCGGAATGCATGCCAACGTCTACGTAAGCTAGAGGAACAACAGATAGTAAAACGCCGGGAACTTCTTACAGGACAGCCTACAGATACATCACAGCAGCTATCCTTGTTTAATCCGGACGCCATACATATAGCAGTTACTTGTGCTATCGGGACTTGAAGCTACTTTGGAACAAGCATCATCTGAGTCGATGACTGGTACATAATTAAATCAGACTAGATTGAGAATCTGAAAAGCATTCAGAATATTGCACGAGGATTACCGCGGCCTACTGTCGTAACTCTAATACTATCTTATCATGCCAGGATATAAGAATTTTGTTTGATACAAATATTCTTAAAGAATTAGCCGAATGTGTTAAGGGTTCTAAGGGTCACAAATCTACTGTGAGTTTATATCCTCACAATCATCTTAAGGATCCTGTTCACTTTTACAAGTAATTTTTATACAAAGCAATCGCATATAACCTGTGGAATCTATGAATAATTTCTTAAATTAAGAATAGTTAAGAGGTTATCCGAATTATGATGACAGAGTCTAGAGCAATTGACCTAGCTTCCCTAATTGAGCCGGTCCAAAAGATTGCTCAAGAGGCAAGCCGTCAAATCTTAGAGATATATACCAGCTCCTTTAGTATTAATACCAAAGCTGATCAGAGTCCAGTAACTGCAGCTGACCTAGCTTCACATGATTGTATCATTGGCGGGTTAAAAGCCCTGACACCAGATATCCCAGTACTGTCCGAGGAAACACTAGATATCAGTTTTCCGGAACGCAGCGAGTGGAAATGTCTGTGGCTAGTAGATCCGCTTGATGGGACCCGTGAATTCATCAGGAGAAATGGCCAATTTTCTATTAACATCGCTTTGATTATGGGCCATGAAGCCGTCTTTGGGCTAATTTTATCTCCAGTGAGCGGCGTCTGTTACTACGCTTGTAGTACTAGTGGAGCCTTCAAAAAATCTCCTAACAAACTACTACCTCAACGTATCCATACTGCACGTGTCTGTCAATATCCAGTGCGGGTTATAAGCAGCTATGATTCCTATCGTACCCGCTGTCTCCAAGACTATCTTGGTCATCTCGGTTACCATAAACATCTCGAGCTAGGTGGAGCGTTGAAATCTTGTCTTATCGCTGAGGGTAAAGCAGATCTATATCCCCGTTTCGGACCAACTGGTGAATGGGATACAGCCGCAGCCCAAGTCATTTTGGAACAAGCCGGCGGTTATATGACTGATATGCAGTTGAGGCCGCTACACTACAATGTAGGCCCAATTCTGATCAACCCCGATTTCTTCGCATTTGGTGATCCTACCCATAACTGGTTTCAGTATTTAGCTAAGCTAGCTAACAATTAAAGCTGGATTAATTAACTCTAGAAGACTTTTATGCTATACACACATTATCTCATTGATATAAAAAAGGGAGGATTTCACAAAGATCCTGCTCAGGAAAGAGCTATTTATGAGCTCCAGAAAATCTATGACCAACTAACTTCACAAGTCCAGATAAAGAAGGCAAGGCTTATAAGTACCTTATCAGGGTTTAGCAAACCAAGTGCTTCTAGTAATCCAGACTTGCGTGGATTGTACCTTTGGGGTGGAGTTGGACGCGGGAAAACCTACTTGTTAGATATATTCTCTGATGCACTGCCTTTGAAAAGTAAACAGCGTATTCATTTTCACAGCTTCATGCGAAATTTGCATGCAGAGCTAAATAAATTGAAGAATCAGAAAGAACCTCTACAAATAGTTGCAAGGCGAATTGCGGAGATGGCACAGGTTATCTGTTTAGACGAATTATTTATTTCCGACATTACCGACGCAATGCTATTGGATGGGTTGTTTAGAGGGTTATTTGCAAACGGGGTGACCCTAATTATCACCTCCAATACACATCCAGATGATTTATATAAGGATGGCTTACAACGTACCAGTTTCCTGCCAGCAATTGAGTTAATTAAGAAACACTTAGACATCCTAAACATAGATAGTGGTATAGATTACAGGTTACGCCACTTAGAAAAGGCAGAAATTTATCACTATCCACTCAACGATCGTGCTGGACAGGTATTGAATGCTATCTTCGATAGCATCGTTATTTCAGCATCAAACCATAATCACAGTCTCACTGGAGGTATCCTGGAAATAGAAGGTCGTTTCATCACTACAGTGCGTGAATCTGACGGCATTGTCTGGTTCTCTTTCCAAGAGATCTGTGACGGACCACGAAGTACAGCTGAATATATAGAAATAGCCCGCTGCTTCCACACTGTTCTAATCTCTAATCTACCAGTTTTAGACTGGAAGATGGAGAATCAAACCAGGCGTTTTATCAATCTTGTAGATACATTCTATGACCGGAGTGTTAAGCTAATCATCTCTGCCGAGTTACCTATATCAGAAATTTACCAAGGTAAGAGACTAGAATTTGAATTTCAGCGCACTATAAGCAGATTGCATGAAATGCAATCACACGAGTACCTAGAGCGGCCACATATACCATGATGACGACTACACGCAATATTCTCTGAAAATTACAAAATCAGGTGCAGTCTGGAATCTCCACTACCCCATGCGCTGTGTGGGGTAACGATCGGATTGGGAATATCATTTAGCTCAAGACTGAGTACGTCTATATCGGCACCGCAGTGCAGTGATTCAGCCAGTATAACCTTCCCACCACGCGCAATATTGATCAAAATAGCATCACTACGTACTGCTAGTTTCCTAATTTAAGTGGGCAATAGCAGGCTCAGAACATCTATTTAAGGCAACAGTACCGGTAAAGGCACCATATTTTTCTCCATTTTCCATATGCCTAGAAGAATACGCACTCCGAATAAATCGGCCACCCTTACAGCTACATACTAGCCTATCTATCTCTCATAAATATGAATCTAATAAAAACTCTTAATACTTCACATAGACAGCCTGTCCATACCGGTATACTGATTGTTAATCTAGGCACACCAAATGCCCCTACCCCGATCGCTATACGCAGATACTTAGCGGAGTTTCTATGGGATTATCGTGTAGTGGAAGTCCCACATATGATATGGTGGCTAATACTGCATGGTATCATATTAAGACTGAAGCCAGCCAGATCAGCACGTAAGTACCAGGCTATTTGGACACCATCAGGATCACCACTATTAACAATTAGTAAGAGGCAAAAGAACGCAATCGAAGTTGCTTTGGAAAAGCTCTATCCAGCAGGGTCTGTCAAGATAGCATTAGGTATGCGCTATGGAACACCATCCATAGCAGCAGCATTGGCAGAACTGCGCACTGCTGGTGTACGCAAAATGTTGATCCTCCCATTATATCCGCAATATTCTTCCACTACGACCGCTTCGACATTTGATGCTGTAGCTGCTGAGCTGCGCACCTGGCGCCTGTTGCCAGAATTGCGTTTCATATCTCAATATTATGAGAACTCTAGCTACCTTAATGCTCTAGCAGAGAGCATTAGAAATGCCAGTAATGAGTTATCCAGCGATCGTTTATTGTTCTCATTTCATGGTCTACCAATGCGAAATGTATTCGCCGGTGATCCTTATTACTGCCAGTGTCATAAAACTGCAAGCTTAGTCGCTAAGATATTAAATCTTCAATCCTGTAAATGGTCAGTATCGTTTCAATCGCGCTTCGGATATACCAAATGGCTGCAACCTCATACTAGTGAGGTTTTAACTAATTGGGCTAAAATAGGAATCGAAACAGTAGATGTGATCTGTCCTGGTTTTTCAGCTGACTGCTTAGAGACCCTAGAGGAAATTGCTATTGAGAACAAAAAAATCTTTCTAAACGCTGGCGGAAAAAACTACCGCTACATTCCAGCTCTAAATGATACACCGAGTCATATCGCAGCTCTGACTGAGTTGATCAGAATTAATACTCTAGGCTGGCTAGAATTTAGATTGGAAGATAATAATAACTCCGCAAAAGCGGAAAACGGTGATAGAGAAACATCTAACAGTGCGTAACGTAAAAGTAGTCCAGTTAATCCTAGCTTTTTTTTAAGAAAGCTCTTTCAAATACTCAATTGAGAGGTACTAGTCTAAAATTAAACAGGCTAGGGCACGCACCATTCCGATCCTGCTAGGAGGGAAGGACATGACGGTACTTGGACCTGGAAGGAATTTTTCGGCGAATACTATCTGGTGCTCAAGATATTATGATTCTTAGCCTCCGTGCAGCTGGCATTGTGCAGTTCGATACAGATAGTTTAAATCATTGTTTACAGTTACTATTTCTTGAAATGAGTTTTAACCATCATTATTCTAGAGGTAATAAATAACAGGCTAAGTCTACTAGATGCGGTGATTCTAGATAAAATGGTTTATGTCTATTCCAAGCTATAGTCGATACACTCTCAACCGTCCTATCGACTGGATTACACAGCATACTTACTTTAAAGTACAATGCCTGGTCTAGCGATGGGGCTATGTGTTTTCTCAACCCTGTCTCTGAAGGGTAGTGTGATATACTACTTGCAAAATAGCACTTTACAGAGCAAAATCGAACGGATTATGGTTCTATATAGAACTTGTCTGCTTCAATGGTAACAACGCTTGGAATTTTTCATGCGCGTCCTGTTTCCTGATATTAAACCGTATTCCACTTGCCAATTATCTGTAGATGATCTACACGTGCTGTATGTCGAGGAATGCGGAAACCCAGATGGTTTACCAGCGCTATTCTTACACGGAGGTCCAGGTGCTGGCTACGAAGCAATACACCGTCGGTTCTTTGATCCTGAAAGATATAGAATAGTGCTATTCGATCAACGCGGCTGCGGTCAGTCTACCCCACACTCTGAACTGCGGAATAACACTCTATGGCACTTAGTAGAAGATATTGAAAAGCTGCGTGAGTATTTCAATATTGACCGCTGGATAATATTCGGTGGCTCTTGGGGTTCGACGCTTGCACTAGCTTACACCGAGACCTATCCAGACCGAGTTTCTGGGTTGATCTTGCGCGGCATATTTCTATGTCGGGATCAGGATATCCACTGGTTTTATAAGATCGGAGCTAACCGTCTGTTTCCAGATTTATGGGAGAATTTTTTGGCTCCAATCCCGACATCAGAACGTGAAGATCTACTACTAGCTTACCATCGCCGTCTTACAGGATCTAATGAGCTCGAAAGATTGCGTGCTGCGAGAGCCTGGTCTGTCTGGGAAGGTTCTACTATGACTTTGGAAAAAGATATAAAACTAGTCAAAAAATTTTTTGAGGCGCGGCGTGCTCTCAGCTTAGCGCGCATTGAGTGCCACTATTTCATTAATCGCTGCTTTATGGAACATAATCAGCTGTTGCGAGATGCTAAACGGTTACATGGTATTCCAGGCGTGATTATACATGGCCGTTACGATGTGATCTGTCCTTTAGATAATGCATGGGCCCTCCATCAAGCCTGGCCGGAGGGAGAATTACATATTGTCAATACTGTTGGTCATGCTGCCGGTGAACCAGGTATTCTAGACGAATTGATTACTGCAACTCAATACTTTGCTGACCGACTGCAACAGTAAAGTGATGAGAATATCACATGACGGTATCAGTTATTGCCATCTCTGAGAAATGTTTATATATATGAACTTCAAACCTCTGCTAGATTGCCTTTTTCCTCTAACCAGTTTTTACGATCTCCAGAACGCTTCTTAGACAGAAGCATATCTATCAAATTTATGGTACCATCATTAGTGTTAAGTGTTAATTGTACTAGACGTCTAGTTTTTGGGTCCATTGTTGTCTCTCTCAATTGTAGGGGGTTCATTTCACCCAACCCTTTGAACCTAGTTACATATAACCTACCACTGTTCTTAGAAAGAGCAAACCGATCAAGAATACCTTGCTTCTCAGATTCATCAAGCGCGTAAAAGATATCCTTCCCGATATCGATCCGAAAGAGTGGTGGCATAGCAACGTAGATATGCCCAGCTTCTACAAGCGGGTGAAAATGCCTAGTGAAGAGAGCACACAAGAGTGCAGAAATATGGAGACCATCTGAATCAGCATCAGAGAGTATACAAATCCGATGATAGCGTAAACCGGCTAGTCTATTCGATCCAGGATCAACGCCGATAGCAACAGCAATGTCGTGTACCTCTCGTGAGGCCATTACCTTACCGGAATTCACCTCCCAAGTATTTAGTATCTTACCACGCAATGGCATCACTGCCTGAAACTCACGGTCACGTGCTTGCTTGGCAGAACCGCCGGCTGAATCACCTTCTACTAAGAATAATTCAGTGTGATGTGCATCTTGCACTGTACAATCAGCTAGTTTACCAGGTAGTGCTGGGCCACTCGTGACATATTTTCGTATAACCTTTCGGCTAGCTTGAACCCTTTTATGAGCGTTAGCTAACGCCAGTCCAGCAATACGCTCGCCAGTTTCAGGATATTGATTCAGCCATAAGCTTAGGGTGTCTTTAACGACTCCAGCAATAAACTTCACGCATTCAGTTGAGGACAATCGTTCCTTGTTTTGTGCAGAAAACTGAGGATTCTGCATCTTAACTGATAATAAGTAACAGCAACCTTCTAAAATATCTTCAGGAACAATCTTCAATCCACGAGGTACTAGACTCCTAAATTCGCAAAACTCACGTAGTGCATCAGTCAATCCTACTCGCAGGCCGTTGACATGCGTGCCACCTTGTGGTGTAGGGATCAGATTTACATAACTTTCTGTTAAAGGTTCACCACCATCTGGCAACCAAGCAAGAACCAAGTCAGCAGCATTAAATTCCCTATTAATATGACTAAAAAAAGGCGGATCTGGCAACAGTGGTGTATCCCCTAATATTTCTTTTATATAGTTATCCAACCCATTTTTGTAAAGCCAAATTAGTTTCTCACCTGTTAACTCATCTATGAAAGTAACTTTAAGTCCAGGACACAGTACTGCCTTAGCACGTAGGACGTGTTTAAGAGATTGTATAGAGAACTTAGGTGAGTCGAAATAGTGAGGATTAGGCCAGAAGCGTAAAGTGGTACCAGTCATACTCAACGGGACCTTACCCACTACCTCCAAATCAGATGTCTTCTCACCATTAGTGAAGGTCATGTTGTATTCCATACCACCGCGCTTGACAAAGACTTCAAGTTGAATTGATAAAGCATTGACTACTGACACGCCAACTCCATGCAATCCACCGGAAAATCTGTAATTTTTATTCGAAAACTTCCCTCCAGCATGCAGCCTGGTAAGAATTAACTCGACACCAGAGATACATTTCTCAGGATGGATATCAACTGGAATACCGCGCCCATTATCCTTAACAGATAAGGAGCCATCGGCATATAACATTACTGTTACTCTACTTGCATATCCAGCAATTGCCTCATCCACACTATTGTCGATAACTTCTTGAGCCAGATGGTTTGGCCTAGTTGTATCAGTATACATTCCTGGCCTCTTACGCACCGGCTCTAACCCACTGAGTATCTCAATAGATGAAGCATCATAGGTTAAATTGTTCATATTCTTTTTATTTTAAATAAGAATTTTATAATAAACGCTATATTTGAAATAT
>CAIRZE010000043.1 GCA_903882995.1 uncultured Candidatus Competibacteraceae bacterium | reverse complement strand
TTAACTAAATTAGCGAGATCAGCACCAGAGAAACCCGGTGTGCCACGTGCAATCACCGCTGGGCTAACATTATCAGATAGCGGTACTTTACGCATATGCACATTTAAGATTTGCTCACGACCTCGTACATCTGGCAGAGATACTACTACTTGTCGATCAAAGCGTCCAGGTCGTAGGAGAGCTGGATCTAGTACGTCCGGCCTGTTAGTTGCAGCTATGACAATGATCCCTTCGTTTCCTTCAAAACCATCCATTTCAACTAACAGCTGATTTAAGGTTTGTTCACGTTCGTCATGGCCGCCACCCAATCCAGCACCGCGATGGCGGCCTACTGCATCAATTTCATCAATGAAGATAATACAGGGTGCGTGCTTCTTCGCCTGTTCAAACATGTCACGAACTCTAGATGCACCAACACCTACAAACATTTCAACGAAGTCAGAACCAGATATAGAAAAAAAAGGTACCTTTGCTTCTCCGGCGATAGCTTTAGCAAGCAGAGTCTTCCCAGTACCTGGAGAACCAACCATTAAAACACCGCGAGGGATTTTACCACCTAGTTTCTGAAATTTACCGGGATCTCGTAGAAATTCCACTAACTCAGCTACTTCTTCCTTAGCCTCATCAACACCAGCTACATCAGAGAAGTTAATCTTAACCTGATCTTCACTCATCATTCGAGCCCGCGATTTACCAAACGACATGGCACCCCGGCCAGCGCCACCGCCTTGCATCTGTCTTAGGAAGAAGACCCAAATGCCAATCAGCAATAACATCGGGAACCAACTGATGAAAATTTGCATCAATAGGCCCTGTTTCTCAGGTGGTTGCCCCTCTATATCTACACCATGGTTAAGTAGTTCCCCAATCATAGCTACGTTATCAGTCTCTGGGCTGTATGTGGTAAACCTATCACCACTATTATTCCGTCCTTGAATAGCTCGACCGTCAATAGTCACTTGGATAATTCGGCCCTGCTTAACATCCTGCAGGAACTGTGAGTAGGACATCTGAGAAGATAGTGCTATCTTAGGCCCAAAACTGTTGAAAACAGACATTAAAACAACTGCGATAACTACCCACAACAGAATATTTTTGACCATGTCATTCAAGGCATGTACCTCAATACTGCAATACTGAAAATTGTTGATCTATTTTGTTCTTTTACCTAGATCTTTTTGAGAAACCTACTCGAAAGGCCAATTACCTATCCCTGGTAGTTTCTCGCTAAAAGGTACTGCTCAGAGCTGCGGGCGCGTGAAGCCCTAGGTTTGAGCGATGAGACATTAGAAAATACACCTCGCAATTTTTTCAAGAACAGGGAGAAATTTTCACTATGAAAGACTTTTACTAAGAAATCTCCACCATGCGGCAAGCATTGCTGGGCAAAATCTAGAGCTAGTTCAGCTAAACATATGCTATGCTGACCATCCGAGTCTCTTATACCACTAAAATTAGGTGCTATATCGGAGATAACAAGGTCTACTGGTCTGCCGGCCAAGATGTTTAACAACATCTCAAACACAACAGTTTCACGGAGATCACCCTGAACGAATTTCACTCTTGGCAGTGGTTTCATAGGTAGCAGATCCATTGCAACAACGGTTCCTTTATTGCCAACTGACCGAGCCGCAAATTGCGACCAGCTACCGGGAGATGCGCCTAAATCTACCACTGTTGCACCAGGCAGAAGAAGCCTGGTTTTCTCATGGATTTCAATCAGCTTATATACCGCACGAGATCGATAGCCACTCTCTCGAGCACGATGGACATAATCATCAGCAAAATGCTCCTTTAGCCAGCGAGTGCTACTCTTACTATGACTTGTTCTTAGCCTGTCTCTTTTCATAGTTAATTTTTCTCATCACCCGACAGACACGAGTGATGATCCAAAACATGCCCAATAACCAACCTTATAGACGATTAGGAAAATTGAATTACCAAACCTTTTCTATATATCTATGAATAAAAAGGAAAAACAAACAACCCGATATGGATAAATTTCCTAAGGATTCTTCTAATGACCATAAAAGAATAGACATAAATGTTAGGAACTGCAGCTGTTTTATCAACCGGAGGTTATACCAGACCCTACTATTATCAGGATCACAAATAGCCTGCGGCAGCCATGGTTGCCCCAGTATGGTTGGCAAATCGCCTCGCCAAAACTTAGAAATTAAACCCTGGTTCAATACAGAGTCTAGAGAAACCGCACCAAGTAATAGGCAATGCGGTTAGTTGTTCAGTGAGGCAAGCTTATAAGGAATGCCTAGTAAAAAATGTGCTGGTGGTGGGACTCGAACCCACAAGCCGGGCTAGCGGCGCAGAATTTTAAGTCCTGTGTGTATACCATTCCACCACACCAGCTGAGTTTGTATTAAGGTTAATAACCTAAATTTCCTCTAGCTTTATATACACTGATAGTGATTCTATTATATCCTCTTCCTAAAGTAGGATTTAAAATGTACTAACTCAGCACCATCACGTCGCTTTTACTGGTGCTTTATCTGCACACATCCTCAAACACCAATCAGACGCAGGATAATACAAAAAGATCCTAGTGCCAATATCATGACTTCATACAAATGAGTAGGTTTAAGAATCAGGGTTAAACCCAGCCATCTCGCAAGATGTACATATCCTATACACACCCCCATCCAAACTTACAGTTTATTCTTAATTCTGTATAAATTTAGGTAAAATAATTCCATTACACACTTCAATCATTCAATTCTAATGACACCTCAAAATTGGCAGTATACATCATACTGGAACTGTGCACTTCGGTGGCATCTGAAACAAATTTTATGTTAAGACAATATCTGAGCTGGATGAGTATCAATAATTACATTGGGTTCTTTTCTATCTCTTGAAAGAGATTTATGTATTATAGATAGATCTAATTTTCACTATATAACACCAACAAGTAATTTATAAAAATAGCGATCTAGAGAAACCTAAGGTAAATCGCACTGCCTTTTCTATAAAGGCTAGGGCCGGAATCGAACCGGCGTCCACGGCTTTGCAGGCCGCTACATAACCACTCTGCCACCTAGCCCCTGTACGCTAAAGATCTATTCAAATCAGAGAACTATAACAGAACCCAAGACACAAGAAGCTCTAAACGTTGAAACTTTGTTAAAGACTTAGAAATATGGAGCGGGAAACGAGACTCGAACTCGCGACCCCAACCTTGGCAAGGTTGTGCTCTACCAACTGAGCTATTCCCGCAACTCTGGCCAGTATCGTACTAAAAAAATCTAGCTAGTCAAGTCCTACTCACTTTATCAATATCGAAACACTGATAAAGCGATAGCCAAGTAGTGTAACATAGACCATAGTGTTAATCCTGCTGCAACTACTAGTAATCCAATACCTACATCCATAGTCGGGAAAATTCCTAATGGTTCACGGTATAATAGTAACAGCACAGCAACCATCTGAGAAATTGTTTTAAGCTTACCAGCCATGGAAACTGAAATGCGATCCTGTTTTCCAATCTGGGCCATCCATTCGCGCAGCGCTGAAATAGCAATTTCACGGCCAATGATGATTGCAGCTGCTACTGCCATCAGGGGGGTAGGTATAGATTGCACTAGTAGTACTAATGCTACTGCTATCATCAATTTATCGGCGACAGGGTCAAGAAACGCGCCGAATGCTGAAGTCTGACCTAATCGGCGTGCTAAGTAACCATCTAACCAGTCAGTAAGTGCAGCAAGGCCAAATAGAGCACTGCACAATAAGTTTGCTCCACGAAACGACAGAAAGAATAAGACGACGAAGACTGGAATTAGAGCAATCCGTAGTAATGTCAGCAGAGTTGGCAAATTCATTTGTATATCTTGAGATGAGCGTTTAACCTTCTTCATTATTTATTTAAAGAAAGCATGGATATATACCACTTACTTGGTAATCCCTCATGATACCTGCTAACGCTTCCACTAATCTGCCTAAATAACGACTGATGGTGCTTAAATCCCATACTGTGTGTTGCTTCCAGAACAGAACCAACTATCCCGGTGCTGAGTAGTAGCGACGAGATCATATGCCTCGTCTCTACCATACACTTAAAAAAGTGCCAGCCTTAGGATGATAGTGAGGATAATAGTGTTTATTAAACAGTCTTTCTTTATCGAGTATCATAAACTCCTCCAATATAGGATAGAAATTGAGATATTCCACTTTCTCGAATGCTAAAACTCCTCTTAATAATTCTCAGCGCCCTTAACTCTATCAGACATACTCATACCGGTGCATATTCAGCATTTTTTAATCACTATCTCTAACAAAAGTACCAGTAGGATGCGTGCAACTTAATATCTATATAACTACACATTAACAAGTTCTCTCTGAAAAAATCGATATTCTAAAATCTAACAAGTATCACAATATAGGATCATCTAAGTAATATTTATGTCAAAGTAATTTTACTGAGAAAGTTTTCTACCATCTCAAATGATAATTTCTTTGTTACTGTTCTCATCAAGTGTGCTGCTGTCTATGTAAGTTTTGCTAATAAATATGAGCAAAAAGGATAGCGCAGTTTTCTATAAGTGTGAGCTGAGCATAAAGGAAGTTGTCTTGTAGAGGACGCAACTGAAATATCATTAGAACATTGCTAGCTATATTAGCTTTAGGATAATAACCGAAATGACGTCTTACACTACTACCTCTAATTAACCCTACCAGATTAGGTTTAGGAAAATCTCTGTACTGCACTATGGTAGTGTTGAATATAGATATGGTTTCTATCAACGTCACAGAGAGGCTCATATTTTTAACAGAAGTATTTTCCAAGACCGATACTTCAGTTCAGTCTGAGCGGCGACTATCCCAATTCTATTCAGATAAGGCTACTGACCTTAAGGAAAGTGGCTGAAAAAAAACATTACCGACGGTTATACATCTCAATGACTATAGTTAGTATGCGAGATGAAAAACAGAAACATGACGACCTGTAGGAAAACCATTTTTCAGACTGCTACTATCTGGCATTTTTCCTCCGGATATCATACTTATCCATCAACCGATATAAAGTCATCCTTGAAACTCCGAGTTCCTGAGCTGCACGAGCAATATTAAATCTAGTGCGCTGCAGCGTTGCCTGAATAGCCTCACGATCTGCTGCCATCCTAGCTTCATTTAATGTAATAAAACCACGCCCTAGCGAACGACCCTCTAAGTTCATATCACTTGGAATAATATATGGACCCTCGCTTAACATCACCGCACGGCGGACACGATTCATCAAATCTTGAATATTACCAGGCCAATTGTAACGGTTAATTACCTCTAACGTATCACGACTAAAACCTTTAGCTGAAGTCTTAATTTCGGCTGCAAATTTATTGAAGAAATATCTTGACAGCAGATCGATATCACCCTTACGCTCTTGTAGGCTAGGGGTCTTTAAATGTAACACATTAAGTCGATAATATAAGTCTTCACGGAACCTTCCTTCCCCTATAGCTTTTTCGAGGTTGGTATTGGTAGATACGATTACCCGTACATTAGTTGGAATCGGCTTAGTACTCCCTAAACGATGAATTTTCTTTTCCTCTAGAAACCTTAGAAGATTGGCTTGTACTTCAAGGTGGAGATCACCAATTTCTTTTAAAAAGAGCGTGCCACCAAATATCGATTCTATGAAGCCAGAATGACGCTCGTTAGCACCTATAAACGCGTCTCTTTCATGCCCAAACAATTCTGAATGCATCAGACTAGCAGGTAGGACACTACAATTCATAGTAATGAAAGAAGAAGCTGCCCGAGAGGAATATTCATGTATAGCACGTGCAGCATGCTCCTTACCAGTGCCACTCTCACCGGTAATTAGTACGGGCACATCTACCTCAGCAGCTTTCTGAATACCCCTAAATAGAGCCTGCATTACAGGGCTATTACCAACTAATCCGTATTGTGATTCTAACTCACGCTGCTGACGAAGAGTACATTCAGTTAATATAGACATGCCATAAGCATGCCCCAGTGTTACTAATAAACGCTGTGAATCGATAGGTAATGTATGGTAGTCATAACAGTGTTCTGATATTACAGTAGACAAAAGTCTGCGCTCAAGACACTGACGTGATAATACTATTATCCATTGCATTTTCCGCCTAGCTAGTATTAAGTCTATCAGCCATTGGATTGAACGTTCAGACTCGCAGCTAGAAAAAATGGCTAATCCAACCTCAAAAATTTGTTCGGTCAACAAAGCCCTCGCTGGACTGGACTCCTGAGCCCAGGAAACTTCCCAATCAGCAGCCGAAATTTTTTCTAGTAAATTCTCTTCAAGTAATGACGTGCTCAAAATTAGAACTTTACGCATCGGATTTATCCACTGTCCACTGAGTAAATAGGAATAGAGGGATATATGGACACTCCATTCCCACTCCATATTGCAGGATCTCTTGCATGTCGTCGTTCTCGGTTCTGGCGAGGTAAATTAAAGAAAGAACTGCCAGCATTTACTGGAAATTCATTCCAGGATACACACTATGGAGGGAATTATGCGACACGGTGGTGCTCTATACTACTACTCCGAGTAACCGGAAGCAGCCTAAGTTATTTATATCGACTTATCAAGTACAATCAGCAATAAAAACACCATTTTTTCTAAAATTAAGCTGTATAGGAGTTAATCAATCTCTAATTTTATTGAAACTAAACATTCTACATTTTTAAGCGAACTGGAGTTTTAATCTCACGTTTTAGATGTTGTAAAAAAAGTAAGAGAAGATTTTGATCTTACTATCACAGTCCCATCACAATGGATCCAATTAGCATTTTTTACTTATCTACCTCGAGAACTGGAATGTTTTATCCAACGCTGCGTAACATTCTTTTCCAAATTGATCCAGAAATCGCTCATGACTGGACATTGAAGTTTCTACAGAAAACTTTTAATAGTCCATTGGGTAAATTAGGTAATATAATCCTAGGTTCTTATCCAGTCTTACCAAGGATGGTTATGGGTATAAGCTTTCCAAATCCAGTTGGTCTAGCCGCTGGCCTGGACAAAAACGGTGAGTGCATTTCTGCATGGCAAGCATTAGGATTTGGTTTCGTAGAGATTGGTACAGTCACTCCACATCCCCAACCTGGTAATCCTAAGCCTAGAGTTTTTCGGCTACCAATTGCTCAAGCACTGATTAACAGGATGGGTTTCAATAACAAAGGAGTAGATTATTTAATTGAACAGGTAAAAAATTCTAGATATAAGGGTATCCTCGGTATCAACATTGGAAAAGATTTAAGTACACCGGTTGAGCAAGCAGCGGATGACTACTTAATATGCTTGCGTAAGACTTATCCATGGGCAGATTACATAACAGTAAATATATCTTCACCTAACAGCCCGGGACTGCGAAGCCTGCAACATGGGACGGCATTAGATCAGTTATTAGAAAAATTAAAAACTGAACAGCAACATCTATGTACCGAATATAACCGGTATGTCCCACTAGCAGTTAAGATTGATCCAGATCTTGAAGATACAGAGTTAGTGAAGGTAGGAAATGCACTATTAAGACACGAAATAGACGCTGTCATCGCTACCAACACTACTTTTTCTAGAACTGAAGTTAACCACATACCCCGTTCTGAGGAATCTGGTGGTTTGAGTGGAACACCGTTACGAGATCTTTCTACTGAAGTAGTCAGGAAGCTAGCAGCTACTCTAGACGGTAAATTGCCAATTATTGCTGTCGGCGGGATTTTAAAAGGTCCTGATGCTGCTGCTAAGATAGTTGCTGGAGCTAGCTTAGTACAGTTATATACAGGACTGATATATCGTGGACCTGAATTGATCTATGAGGCAGTAGCAGCCCTAAAAAATGTCACGTCATCTTAAATAAATTTTCTGAGACTTGTTGGCTGTTGCTGTTGGTACCTTTGACAGTCTCTTTACAAATATGAACTTCACGCTTCTTATAGCGGCGCCATTACAAAATACTTATAGTTCAGGTGAAAGTTACTGGATAAAGTAAGGTCTATTGAACCATCCAAACTGAGTACCAGTAGATAGCAGTCTGGGTTGGACACCAGGGTAAAATATATGTCTTTAACAACAGGTATACCTGACCGCCGTGTAAGCGTAGCACCCATGTTAGGCTTAACCGACCGGCACTGTAGATTTTTTCTACGTTTGCTAACTAAGAGGACCATACTATACACCGAAATGGTCACGACCCATGCTATTCTATATGGGGATAGGGAGCGCCTTTTAGCACACGATCCCTTTGAGCATCCACTAGCCCTGCAACTAGGCGGTGGTAATCCTGAAGAGCTCGCTCGCTGTGCTTATATCGCTGCAGGATTTGGCTATGACGAGATTAACCTCAATATCGGCTGTCCTAGCAACCGAGTACGATCAGGAAAATTTGGGGCTTGTTTGATGTATGAACCA
>CAIRZE010000042.1 GCA_903882995.1 uncultured Candidatus Competibacteraceae bacterium | reverse complement strand
GGCAAGACTTTTGCAACATCTGATTTATAATGCTATATTGATGCAGTTGTAGAGATGGCTAGCCTCTTAGTGAATAGTATTTTGTTCTAGTTTGAGTAAATAGGTATCTTCTGTAAACCATTACCTGTCTAAGGTATAAAACCTCGCCAGGGGTGTTTGTTTGTTAATTTAAGTTTAGAAGTTTTGGTAGTTCTGCTATTGCTCACTCTATTTTTAAAAATAGTATAAATTTAACAGTAGATCAGCAGATCTAGAATACTGATTCTTGTTGTTATCTATTCTTAATTTGCCAACCTACTACTGTTGCCGATTGGATTCGGTTTCATATTCAATGAATATTGATTTCCTTGAGAATCGTCTGGGCGAATATGCCATATTGCTGCGTCTACACCAGCCGATTGGTATCTATTTGCTGTTATGGCCTACATTGTGGGCGTTGTGGTTATCTAGTAATGGCCAACCACCACGCAAAGATGTGCTAATCTTCACCTTAGGTGTAGTGCTGATGCGATCAGCTGGCTGTATTATAAACGACATTGCTGATCGCAATTTCGACCTACATGTTGTACGCACTCGCGATCGTCCCGTGGCGGCTGGTAGAGTCAGTCTTAGAGAGGCTATTAGGCTGGCAACATTATTGTGTCTGCTAGCTTTCTTTCTAGTATTGCTTACCCAAGACTTGTTAACGATCAAACTGTCATTTGTTGGGTTAGCGTTAGCTTTTACCTACCCGTTCATGAAACGATTCCATCACCTTCCCCAATTTTATCTCGGAGTAGCCTTTGGTTGGGGTATCCCAATGGCCTACGCAGCGGTTACTGGTACTATACCTTTAACGGCCTGGTTACTATTTACAGCTAATATAATTTGGTCAGCTGTTTACGATACTCAGTACGCAATGGTAGATAGAGACGAAGATCTAAAAATTGGTCTTAAATCTACTGCAATCTTATTTGGTAAATATGATAAGTGTCTTATCTGTTACTTACAGGTACTGCTTCTGTGTTTGCTAGTTACAATCGGATTGCTGGCCAGTCGTGGCTTAGTTTACTATCTCAGTTTATTTATAGCAGGTGTGCTCGCACTTTATCAGCAATATTTAATACGCAACCGCGACCCGGAATCGTGTTTTAAAGCATTCCTCAACAATAATAATTTTGGGCTAGTGATTTTCTATGGGTTGCTGCTGGATTATCTACCAAGGAGTTATTCTTGATAATACCTGTCTAAGAATATGGAGGTATTCTCTCTTGAGTGCGTTGTTTATAGGAAAGAGTTTAGGATTATATTAAATAGATAATTTGGCAAAATATAGATCTATTCCTTTTTTTCCAGAGATATCAGAGAGTTATTAAATTGGCAAAAACTTCTTAGGTACATGGATAGATCTCCACTCTCCATCGAGCTCTTAACCGTAATGAATAACAACTGCAGTTGTATAAGAATTGCAGAATTAGACTTTTCTTAATATTAGTCATTTCTAATTAAATTTCTGCAAATTTTGTTCTGAGACAAGCTAGCGGCAGTGAGTTCAGTCTAACCTTCCACACTTCATAGAAAGTGATTGAGACACTGGTGATTTAGCTAGAGTTTTGACAATTTTTTATGAAACCAATTTTATATTATGACGGAATCGACTCTATATGCAGAGCTATTGGATCGCCCCTTCAATTCTCTCAGCTGACTTTGCGCGGCTTGGTGAAGAAGTTAAGGCAGTGTTAGATGCCGGTGCAAATCTTATTCATTTTGATGTAATGGATAATCATTACGTCCCAAACTTAACGGTGGGGCCACTAGTATGTAAGGCACTGCGAAATTATGGTATCACTGCACCTATTGATGTTCATTTGATGGTTAAGCCGGTAGATCGGATAATTCCGGAATTTGCCAATGCTGGAGCTACTTATATCACTTTTCATATAGAAGCAAGCGAACACATTGACCGTAGTCTGCAACTCATTCGTGATTGTGGCTGTAAATCTGGCCTTGTCTTCAACCCAACCACCCCGTTGGATTGCCTAAAATATGTGATTGATAAAGTGGATATAATTTTGTTAATGTCGGTTAATCCTGGATTTGACAACCAGCGTTTTATTAATGGTACTCTGAACAAATTACGTGAAGCAAGACGCATAATCGACGGTACAGGTCAATCGATCCGTTTAGAAGTAGACGGTGGGGTAAAGATTGACAATATCCGCGCTATAGCTGAGGCAGGTGCTGATACTTTTATCTCTGGATCTGCAATATTCAATACACTGAGTTACTATAACACACTCAAAGAATTGAGGAGGCAATTAGAAAAAGTAAATCTCTTTTTCATATAAAATACACTGATCTAATTCATATCATTCTCATCTATTAAATTATAGAAATATTAGTAATAAATATTAAGAAATTTATTTTTAACTTGTCTAACTAGAGATAAAAAGAAAATTTTATTAACATAATC
>CAIRZE010000041.1 GCA_903882995.1 uncultured Candidatus Competibacteraceae bacterium | reverse complement strand
CTACATCACTGGAATCTTTATTTTTCAGTATTTGTCTTGATGTTTTATGATAATGAGGATTACGTTACCCATCTGCTTTCTCTCTTTTAGTGTCCGTTAGCTCGACAGATCTTCCAGAGCGTTCTTTACTTTCTTTTTCTTCAGATGTGAGTGGTTCTTCAGAAATCGCTACTGCTGATTCCATTATGTCTATAGATTGCTTGACCTCTGATGGTATCACGACTGTAGACTCAATATGCAGCTGATCCACTTTTATCGGATCATCTAGTATCTGCGATACCTCTGTTGGATTTACAACGGTTTTAATTTTTTCTTGAGGTAGACGAGGACGTCCACTGCGAGTCTGCCTACGGGATAGAAAGTCTGATTCTGTAATAGTCTGCTGTTGTTCGGTTTGTTGTGCTTGTTGTGCAGCAGAATTCTCTTTTTGTGGAGTATCTTCTGTCCTAACTGCACTACATTCCGTCATATTTATTCCATCTGAACTGACAGTATCAACACGCCGCCGCCGCCGGCTACCACGCCGGCTACGCCGAATGCGTAAATTAGAAATCTCTTCCTCAGTTTCTGTAACTGAGGCTGATTCTTTTGTATGCTCTTCACTGATATTTACAGGTTTGGCAGTTGACACTGTTGACACTATCTGAAGCTCTTCGTCCATAAGTTGCGTAGTTACAATAACTGTTTCCTCAGTATTAGCTCTTTCTAAGAATGATGACTCAACCACAGATTCCGGTTCAAGACGTCCTGCAGCAGGTCGTATCTTCCGACGGTGATGTTGCTTAGAAGAGCTACTAATACCGGTGTTAGAAGGTAGCACAATTTGTTCTTGGCCACTTTTCGGTTGGCCAAACAGGCCACTCCAAAGCCAGTGAAAGAAGCCTGAGTTGGCTTCAGGCTTCACCGTAGGTGGCAGTTGTTGGGTTGGGGCTGGAGTACCTGGCGTTACACACTTTACTACTGGTTCCTCACATGCTCCTCTGGCTACTGTAATAGGCCTTATTTCAGGGTTTTCTTCATACTCCTCAGCTAAGTAGTAAGATAACTGTTGTGCCTCAGACAATTCATCTATACGCAAGCGGCTTAGTCTAAAATTTGGGGTTTCTAGAGATTCATTCGGTACCAGTACAACTCCAACTCGATGGCGTTGCTCAATTGCACGAACTGCTTCGCGTTTCTCGTTGAGCAGAAAGGTAGCTACTTTAACCGGCAACTGTGCTACAACTCGACCGGTACGGTCTTTCATTGCTTCTTCTTGTATCAACCTCAATACACTCAATGCCAGAGAGTCAATATTACGGATGGTACCTTGGCCATTACAACGTGGGCATACTACATGACTAGCTTCGTCTAACGAAGGGCTCAATCTCTGCCGCGACATTTCTAATAGACCAAACCGGGAGATACGACCAACTTGTACTCGGGCACGGTCCATTTTTAATGACTCGCGCAAGCGTGTCTCAACTTCACGCTGATTGCGCGTAATATTCATGTCGATAAAATCGATAACAATTAAGCCACCTAGGTCGCGCAATCGCAACTGTCGAGCGATTTCATCAGCAGCCTCTGAATTAGTCGTGAGCGCTGTTTCTTCTATGTCATTACCCCTAGTAGCGCGTGCTGAATTAATATCAATGGAAACCAGCGCTTCAGTATAGTCGATAACAATACCACCACCTGAAGGTAGACCAACCTCACGCTGATAGGCAGTTTCTATCTGAGATTCGATATGAAAGCGGCTAAATAGTGGAATACTATCATGATAAAGTTTAAGTTTATTAAGGCTATGTGGCATCACCTGCTGCATGAAATCCTGGGCTTGACGGTATACAGTTGGATTGTCAACCAGTATTTCACCAATTTCTGCACGTAGATAGTCTCGTAGTGCACGCACGATAATATTACTTTCTTGATAAATGAGAAACGGCGCCTTTTTTTGGGAAGAAGCTATCTCTATCGCCTGCCATAGATGAAGCAAATAATCTAGATCCCACTGTAATTCCTCCTGTGAACGTCCAACTCCAGCGGTCCGAACTATCAGACCCATGCCATCTGGGATAGTTAAATTGCTCATTACTTCCCGAATTTCGTTGCGATCTTCACCCTCTATACGCCTTGATACTCCACCAACACGGGGATTGTTTGGCATTAATACCAGATAACGTCCAGCCATGCTAATGAATGTTGTTAGTGCTGCACCTTTGTTACCACGCTCCTCTTTCTCAACCTGTACGGTTATTTCTTGGCCTTCCCGGATGGCCTCACGGATGTTGGGACGGTTGCCTTCAGTGAAGTTTATATCGAAGTAGCCACGAGTGATCTCCTTGAATGGCAGAAACCCGTGTCGCTCAGTACCATAGTCGATGAACGCTGCATCTAATCCGGGCTCAATTCTAGTGATACAACCCTTATAGATATTTGACTTTTTCTGTTCTCTAGATGGTGTTTCTATATCAAGATCATAGAGTTTTTGACCATCTACAAGTGCTATGCGCAACTCTTCCTGCTGAGTTGCATTTATCAACATACGTTTCATCATGAAATTCCTTGCACTCGACCAGAGCTAAAGGTGGTATGGTTGTTTGTCACCGTGGCGCCTCTAGGACAAAGTCCTGTTAAGGATAATGCACCACAAAGTAGTGATGACCAACCGTCCAATAGCTGGGAGCGCGGTCAATTGCCGCTCGGAGAGTGGGTTGAGCAGCGAATAAACCCATGTAGAAAACACTACCTGCCAAATAGCTGGCAAGCGCGTACGAAAACCGGTATTGTGTCCATCCAGTTTCGCCAGAGACTCTAGGTCTGATCGGCGTTAACAATGCTAACTATAACAGTTCTGAGTGACTTGCTTCAAATGATACTGGGTTACCCTACTCAGGTTAGAGTGCGTTATATAGAAATTACATCTAGCCATGATGGTCAACGTGTTGATAACTTCCTATTTACTCAGCTTAAAGGTGTTCCCAGGAGTATGGTTTATCGTGTCTTGCGTAAAGGTGAGGTACGGCTAAATGGGAAACGTATCCAACCAAGTCAGCGTCTGAAAGCAGGTGATAATATACGCATTCCACCTGTACGAATCAGAGAACAGCGTGAACAGCCCTCACAGCCTTTACCAGCTTTTATAACAAATTTGCAGAATGCGATAATATATGAGGATCAAAATGTACTTGTGATTGATAAACCAGCTGGATTCGCAGTACACGGGGGCAGTGGAATAGATTTTGGGGTGATTGAAGTATTACGAATAATAAGGCCAGAAGAAAAATTTTTGGAATTGGCACACCGGCTGGATCGCGGTACCAGTGGTTGTCTAGTGCTAGCTAAGACTATAGATGCATTACGACTAATTCAAGATGCTTTGAAGACCAGACAGGTAGAGAAAAGATATTTGGCACTAGTTCGAGGCTACTGGGATTGCGGATCGCGTGATGTTGATATTCCCTTACAGCGCAGTGTAATTCGTGGTGGAGAACACTTAGTCACAGCAATGGGTACCGGAAAACCAGCATTAACCAAACTTCGGCCAGTTAGCTTATTCAGGGAAGCTTCTCTGATTGAAGCTAGTATTGCCACTGGTCGTACCCATCAAATACGGGTGCATGCTGCCCACATCGGCTATCCACTTGCTGGAGATAAAAAATATGGTGATTCTATATTTAACCGTATTATGTATACTCAACATGGATTGCACAGATTATTTCTGCATGCACATAGCCTAATTATACCACTATGTGGTCAGGAAATAGTAGTTAGCGCGCCGCTAAGTACTGAGCTAAAGGCAGTTTTATATAGTCTTGGTTTGAAAAACCACAAGTTTTAAGGATCCTCTTATAGCCCAATAGGAGGCGATACGATATACTAAGAATTATTGGACTGCCCAGCGAGCATACACACTCCTCACAAGATTGCCACTCCTGCTGATTCTAACATCCGACTAAGATTAATTAGAGGGAGACCAATCAAGCTACTTGGGTCATCTCCTTCCAAACGTTCAAGCAATGCTATACCTAGCCCCTCTGATTTGAGGCTGCCAGCACAGTGGTAGGGCTGCTCACGTCTTAAATAGCTCTCTATCATACTCGAAGTCAATGTGCGAAATACTACGAAAAAAGATTCTACCACAGCTTGGATTTTGGCACTGTCGCTGTCGAAAAGGCATAAGCCGGTATAGAAGGTCACTTTTTGGCCAGATGCATGGCGCAGTTGATCTGTAGCCCGTTTGTGATCGCCAGGTTTTCCTATAATCTCTCCATCTATAACTGCTACCTGGTCTGCGCCAATTACCAATGCTGCTGGGTGTTTATGAGCTACAGTGCGCGCTTTCAACTCTGCGAGCCGTCTTACAGATGCTGGTGCTGCTTCGTTAGGAAATACAATTTCCTCAATATCAGCTGGTTTTATATAGAATGGCAAGCTCAGACGAGCTAATAGCTTCCGTCGAGCAGGAGATTTTGATGCTAATATCAAACGACGGCCGTCTGGCAAAAAGTTATGCATTATACTAGCTCGGTACCAGGTATAGGTATATAGATATGGGTGTAGCGCAAAATCTGGCTATATTTTGACAGAATACTGACAAGACTATATTATTCCGCGCCTTATGTATCTTCCTAAAAAAATTAACCCTTGGCAACTAGCGTCTGAGCAGAGACAGTTAGTTGGTGAGGTAACTCTGAATGTGATGACACGCTTAGCAGTATTGAATCGTATTGAAGGTAGTGCCACCGTAGCATTGGTAGCAGGGGTAGATAATAATGGTGTGTGTTACATTAAGGGGGAAATTAAAGCTGATATTGCTCTAGATTGTCAGCGTTGCTTTGGGTTAGTGCACCTATCATTAGTAGCAAAGGTCGCATTGGGGTTGATACATTGCGAAGCGGAAGCTAAAAAATTGCCAGACCGTTACGAGCCACTACTGGTTTCTGGAGGTGGCATCACCATTACTGATTTGGTAGAGGACGAGTTACTGTTAGCCTTACCTCAGATACCTAGTCATTTAGATTTACTGGAATGTGAGTCTAATGGTTATGTGGAGTTTTATAAAAAGGATATATTAATTCCATATGAAGCATATCTTCAGCCATTCGCAGCCTTAATATCTATTAAGGATACTCAACCAATAGATTAGAAAATAAGGGATAATTGATCCATGGCCGTTCAGAAAAGCCGTAAAACCCCCTCAAAACGTGGTATGCGTCGCTCTCATGATGCGCTGACCACTACTGCACTTTCTGTTGACGTCACCTCAGGAGAACTACACCGTCGTCACCATATTACCCCAACCGGGTTTTATCGAGGTAGGAAAATAATAAATCAGCCTTTGACGCACAATGACGTAGATTAACTGAATACCACATGTCCGCCATTACTTTCTATTCTGCTACACTGGTCTATCCTCCTAGTCTATTCTCAATGAGTTATATATCCCAATGACAAATCCACTCACAATTGCCCTAGATGGCATGGGAGGTGATGTTGGTCCCGATGTGGTAGTACCTGCCGCTCTACAGGTGTTAAAGACATCTGGAGATTCGCTGCGACTCATTCTCGTCGGTCAGGAAGATGTATTATCAGCTTGTCTATTCAGGCTCAAATTTGAAAAAGATCCAAGACTCTTAATACATCACGCCTCGCAGCTGGTTAGTATGGATGAATCTCCAGCACAGGCTTTACGAGTCAAAAGGGATTCCTCAATGCGGGTAGCTGTCAATTTGGTCAAACATGGAGAAGCTGACGCTTGTATTAGTGCCGGCAACACCGGGGCTTTAATGGCTACTGCTCGTTTTGTCCTTAAAACGTTACCTGGTATTGATCGCCCTGCTATCTGTACTACTCTGCCTACTATACGAGGGTGTACCCGTGTTTTGGATTTAGGTGCAAACGTTGATAGTAAAGCTGAACACTTGCTGCAATTTGCAGTGATGGGGTCAGTTTTGGCTAACGTCAACGGTATTAAATGTCCTCGCGTTGGTCTACTTAATATTGGGGAAGAAGATATTAAGGGTAATGAACAGGTTAAAGACGCTGCTAGATTACTATCAACCAGTGATCTCAATTACATTGGTTTTGTAGAAGGTGATGGAATCTTCTTGGACGAGGTGGATGTGGTAGTTTGCGATGGCTTCGT
>CAIRZE010000040.1 GCA_903882995.1 uncultured Candidatus Competibacteraceae bacterium | reverse complement strand
TCTTCAATTCCAAGAGACCAGAGATGGAGCAAAATTTTGTTGTTGGAGGCACTATCAAAATAGCCGCTCTCACCGAGTAAGACTAAATCTCTTCGCCCTCCTTCAACATCGAACGCGCATCTTCGATGCGCTCTCTAGTGACTTCTGAAGCACGTAGAGTACCTTCAACACCATAACCTAGATCTACAACAGCGCCCTTGGTATCAACTGATATTATACGTCCCTTAACCACACTGCCCTTAGGATGTTCAGCAACAAAATTGGAGAATGGATCCTTATCAAGCTGCTTTATACCGAGTGAGATACGTTCTCTCTCTGGGTCTACAGCAAGTACCACCGCTTCTAATTCCTGCCCTTTCTTGTACTGACGCACTGACTCTTCACCAGTTGTATTCCATGAAATGTCTGAGAGATGTACTAAACCATCAATTCCTCCATCTAAGCCAATGAAGATACCAAAATCAGTGATTGATTTAATTTTACCGGCAACTCTATCTCCCTTTCCATGGTTCTGATCAAACTCTTCCCAAGGATTTTGCTGACACTGTTTCATACCAAGGGAGATACGGCGACGATCTTCGTCGATATCGAGGACCATAACCTCAACTTCATCTCCAAGCACTACTACCTTATTTGGGTTAACATTTTTGTTAGTCCAATCCATTTCAGATACATGGACCAGACCTTCAACACCCTCCTCAATTTCAACAAAACAGCCGTAATCAGCAATGTTGGTAACCTTACCGAATACCCTAGTACCAACTGGATATCGCCGGGCAAGCGCAATCCAGGGATCATCTCCTAACTGTTTAAGACCTAGGGATACACGATTGCGGTCACGATCAAACTTGAGCACTTTAACGGAAATGATATCACCAACGTTGACGACTTCAGATGGATGCTTAACACGTCGCCATGCCATATCGGT
Organism: uncultured Candidatus Competibacteraceae bacterium; assembly: GCA_903882995.1. Classification (GTDB taxonomy): domain Bacteria; phylum Pseudomonadota; class Gammaproteobacteria; order Competibacterales; family Competibacteraceae; genus Competibacter_A. The sequence continues at coordinate 4,008 of CAIRZE010000040.1, read as the reverse complement.
GATATGCAAGAGACCATCAATGCCCCCAAGATCAAGGAATGCGCCATAATCTGTCAGGTTTTTAACCATGCCATCGACAGTTTGTCCTTCCTGCAAATTCTGCAACAGTGCTTCCCTTTCAGCACTATATTCTTGTTCTACTACCGCACGGCGTGAAACTACGACGTTATTGCGACGTCGATCAAGATTAATTATCTTAAATTCTTGCTCTTTACCTTCCAAATAGCCAGCATCTCGCACTGGACGTACATCAACGAGAGAACCAGGTAAAAAAGCACGGATCTCACCAATATCAACGGTAAAGCCACCCTTTACTTTACCGCTGATTAATCCTTTAATGATCTCTTTCTTTTCAAAAGCCTGTTCCAAAGCACTCCATATCCTGGCACGCTTAGCCTTTTCACGGGACAGACGAGTCTCTCCGAAACCATCCTCAAGTGCATCTAAGGCGACCTCAACTTGGTCTCCTACCTTCACTTCGAGAAGGCCCTCCTCGTTATAAAACTGTTCGAGTGGAATTAGCCCTTCCGACTTTAATCCAGCGTTGACTACAACAGCATCCTGCCTTATCTCCACTACTATTCCCTGTACAATAGCGCCAGGCTGCATTTGCTTATCGGCCAAGCTCTGTTCAAACAGTTCGGCAAAACTTTCACTCATGAGGTTATAACTCAAAAATCGGCGGTGAAAGACCGCCACTGGTTAGTTGGAATATAGGGTTTTAGCACGTATCCTAGAGCTAGCGTTCCTCACCTATAGTGGGAAAAGTGCTATAGCCTGCAGAGCTAAAGACACAGTCGCTAGCAGCGCCCATTACAGCGCCATAGCGCGCAAATCGATTAATCCATGCTCCAGCATGGAGATACGTTTAAAACCCATCGCAAAGCCCAGTCGCAAACTTCTTTTATATTCATTTCAGTCGTATCGAGAACCTCTGCATCAGGAGCTGGTCCAAGCGGTGCAACTGTTCTCCGGTCATCCCGGTTGTCGCGTGTATTTATCGCTTTGGATAGGTCTTTAAGGTTAGCATCTAATCCTTTTTCTCTCAACTGCTTATACCGGCGTCTGACACGCTCTGCGCTACTAGCTGTTATAAACAGCTTAACTTGAGCATCTGGAAAAACCACCGTTCCCATATCTCGGCCATCTGCAATTAGCCCAGGAAACCGGCGAAAATCCCTCTGTCGCTGTAACAGTGCAATTCTAACAGTTTGTAGAGCTGCAACGCGGGATGCAATATTTGCGCATTTTTCACTGCGTATCTCTACACTGACGTCTACTCCGTCTAGAAAAACACGGTGACTATCAGCTAGAAACTCCACGTCTAGCTCGGCTACCATGTTTGCTATTCGTTCCTCGTCTTCAAGTGGTATAGCTCGATGTAGTAATGCCATTACTAATAGACGATAAAGTGCCCCGCTATCAAGAAGATGCCAATCTAGAATAGATGCCAGGTACTGACAAAGAGTACCTTTTCCTACTCCGCTAGGGCCATCCACGGTAATCACAGGTGCAAGTGACATTATTTTACTGTTTTCCCTAGTCTTCTTTCATCTAGTCTAGTACACTGATCTTCAATCCAATGCTGTGAGACTGAGTTACAAAATCGGGGAAAGAGGTATTGACATTAGCGCAATCCTGAATTCTAATCTAATTGCTGGAACGTAGTGCAGCAATAGCGAAGCTCATGATGACACTTATGATCACCATGGCTGTTTATCAAACCCCCTGACATTAGAAGATTGCTTGATATTACCGATCTCTCCGATCTCTCGTACACGACATGCCCTATCTGTAATTAATTTTTGCAGCTACTCATCCAGCACATTAATACGATACAATCTCACAGCGCTAGAAATCTGTCAGTCTCATTCAGGGCTCAGACCAGGGCTCCGACTCCCTCTCTCTCTATCACTACTACTATCTTTATAAGGTTTAGCCCTATTCATCTACCCTCAAACAATTATCCTCAACTGCTAGGAAATCAACACTAACAACCTCTATTTCACTTATTCCCTCGATCTTTTCGAGTCCCGCTAGTTTTTCAGTACCCTGCAAAGTAATTAATTTCACACCCTTAGTATTGCGACCAACTAGTGAAATTCCCTCTACTGGCGTTCGTACTAAGGTACCGCCATCAGTAATGAGCATTATCTCTTGATCACTTTCTACCTGTACTGCACCTATCAAACGGCCATTTCGCCCAGAAGTTTGAATAGAAATCACACCTTGGCCACCACGCCCACGCTGTTGATAATCAGTGACTGGTGTACGTTTGCCATAACCATTTTCGGTAACCGCTAGTATTGCACCTTCACCTACCACAATAAGGGCAATGACTTTCTGTTTACCATATAGGCGAATACCGCGCACTCCGCAAGTAGAGCGACCCATATCACGCACTTCAGTCTCAGCAAAACGTATAGCTTTACCCGCATCTGAGAATAGCATGACGTCTCTGTGTCCATCGGTCAATTCGACATTGACCAGTTGATCACCTTCGCGCAAGTCAATTGCGATAATACCACTTGGACGGGGATGAGAATAAGCAGACAATGTGGTCTTCTTGACAGTGCCATTAGCAGTGGCAAAAAATATGTAGCGGTCTTCACTGAACTCGCGTACAGATAGCACAGCATTAATTCGCTCACCCTCTTCTAGAGGTAGCAAATTAACGATGGGTTTGCCACGTGCTATCCGACTAGCCTGTGGTAATTCGTAAACCTTTTTCCAATACACCTTCCCTCTGTTAGAAAAGCAAAGAATGGTATCGTGAGTGCTAGCGATAAACAATTTATCTATAAAATCTTCTTCTTTAACGGTAGTTGCTGCCCGACCACGACCACCTCGCCGCTGCGCCCGGTAAATGGAAAGGGACTGCGCTTTAACATATCCAGCATGGGAAAGTGTTACTACCATGGCCTCTTCAGTGATCAAATCCTCTATATTTAGATTACTCTCATCAGGTTGAATTACAGTACGGCGTGGGTCAATATAATGAGAACGTAATTCTTGTAGTTCAGTCCTAATGACTGATGTTAATCGTTCTGTTTGTGTAAGAATCGCTAGTAATTCCTTAATTCTAGTTATTAATTCTCGATATTCATCCAATAGCTTACTCTGTTCTAAGCTAGTCAAACGGTGCAAGCGTAGGTCAAGAATTGCTTGTGCTTGTGCTGGTGAGAGTAGGTAGCCAGTTTCAAATAATCCATACTGAACTGGTACAGTATCCAGAATTTCAGTACTTGATGATCGATCCAGCAGCTCATTAACCAACCCAGGTACTAAAACTTGTTCTAGTAATGCTGCTTTAGCGGCGGATGGATCAGTAGAAATACGAATGCAAGCAATTAAGAGATCAAGATTAGTGAGTGCAACCACTAATCCTTCGACGATATGAGCACGTTCACGTGCCTTGCGCAATTCGAATAGAGTGCGCCTTACTACAATTTCGCGACGGTGCGATAGGAAAGCATCCAGAACTTGCTTTAGATTGAGTAGGCGGGGCTGGCCGTCCACTAAAGCTACCATATTGACACCGAACACACACTGCAAAGGAGTATGAAGAAACAGGTTGTTTAGAACTACCTCCGCATTCTCGTTACGCCTTATTTCAATGTAGACGCGCAATCCATCTTTATCAGATTCATCGCGTAGCTCAGATATGCCTTCAACTTTTTTATCTTTAACTAATTCAGCAATTTTTTCGATCAATCGGGCCTTATTTACCTGATAAGGAAGCTCAGTGACTATAATAGCCTGCCGACCATGCTCATATGTCTCAATTTCAGTACGAGCACGCATCTGTATGCGGCCCCGGCCATTCTCGTAAGCATCTTGAATGCCACGTACACCATTGATTAAGCCAGCAGTAGGAAAATCTGGTCCAGGCAAGTATCGCATTAACTCGCTGATGCTCAAAGCTGGATCATCGACCAGAGCGATACAGGCGTCTACGACTTCCCCAAGATTATGAGGTGGTATATTGGTAGCCATACCAACTGCGAT
>CAIRZE010000039.1 GCA_903882995.1 uncultured Candidatus Competibacteraceae bacterium | reverse complement strand
TGGTTAGAATACCGGCCTGTCACGCCGGGGGTCGCGGGTTCGAGCCCCGTCCGCTCCGCCACAATAATACAATAATAATTCTAGTCTGTAATGATGCTGGTTCCTAAAGGAATCCAATTTAAAGAGTAAATTTTTTGCCAATGCTGTTACAGAAAATTCGCGATTATGCTACGAGCTGGCTATTCTATACTATAATCGGGTTTCTTGTCGTCCCATTCATGGGATGGGGTGTCAGTTATTATTTTGATATGAGCATGCCAATCGATGTCGCAGGGGTTGGCGATAGTAGGATAACTTTACAGGAATTTCAGCATGCCTATCATCAGCAACACCAGTTAGGAACAAGATCAAAACAGGAATTTTTACAGCAGTTTATTAATGAGCTCATTTTAGTTCAGATCGCCAGAAAGAATGGGGTTCGTATCGGTGACCAGCAATTACGTAATGTGATTTTAGGGTTACCTCTCTTTCAGGAGAGAGGAGAGTTTAATAGGAGATTATACGCACAAACAGTGCGTATTCAGGGATTTACTATACCAATCTTTGAGCAAGGCTTACGGTATTCATTATTAGCTCAACAGTTCCGTGAGGGCATCATTGATTCAGCTTTAGTGACAACTATCGAGCTAGACCAAATTATCTCTCTACTTAAACAACAACGGGAATTGCAATACTTAGTACTTCCTCTCGATAAATATTTAGGCCAAGTGATTGTAGATGATACATCTGTCAAAGAATATTTTGATAAAAATCATCGTCAATTTGTCCATCCTCAGAAAGTCAGAATCCAGTTTTTAGAACTACAGATGTCTAAGATCGCTGCAGGAATAGAAGTTAGTGAAGGAGAATTGAAAGATAGTTACCAAGAACGAATAACTAAATATAGTAGTCCTGAGAGACGTCAGGCTTCTCATATTTTCTTAAAATTTCCAGAAAACGCAAGTGAGGAAGAGGTAGAGCAAGCCCGAGCGAGGGTACAGGAAATTGCTAGAGCGATTCAATTAAGAGCTAAGAGCTTCGATCAAGCTTTGCAAGAAGCACAAGCAGATAAATCTGATCAGCTAGAAGGCGGTCAGCTGGTGACGATTAGTAGAGGAATGTTTGATAATACAGCTATAGAAAATGCTCTATTTTCCCTAAAACAGCCTGGAGACGTCAGCGATATAGTCCAAATACCGGCAGGATTATACCTACTTAGGCTGGATGGTGTTGATACAAGCCGGACTAAGCAATTTGAGGAAGTGCGCGAGATTATAGGTAATGAGCTGCGTCTGCAGAAAGCGGAGAATAAATTTTACGAACTATCCCGAGATCTCGCGAACAAAGCTTACGAGCACCCTGATAGCCTAGAAATTGCTGCAGAATCTATCAATTCACCGATACAGGAAAGTAGCTGGTTCAGCCGTAAAGGTGGAGATGGTATAGCCGCTAACCCTAAAATTATTGATAAAGCCTTTAGTGAGGAATTGCTTAGCGATGGCCTGAACAGCGATCTGATTGAGTTAGAACACGGAAATGTTGTAGTGTTTCGTATCAAAGAATATCAAGACACAGTCCCATACTCATTTGAGGAAGCACGTGTAGAAATTGTCAAGATATTACAACACGAAAAGGCTCATAAAATATTAGCTAACGATATAGAGACATTGAAGATTCGTGCTTCTCAAGGTGTAAGCTTGCAGACATTAGCCACAGAATTCGGTGGTATATTTAAAAACCCTGGTATGTTAGGGCGTAAAGGCATAGAGTTAGTCGAACCTGCTGTTCTATCAGCAGCCTTCCGGCTACCACAACCTACATCTGGCAAGGTTACATTGGGCTCCACTGTATTGGCGAACGGTGATCATGTGGTGTTGGAAATAGCCAGAGTATTACAAGGTAGAAAAGACTCTATGTCAGATTGGGAACGTAGATCCTTGATTGAACAAATGGTAAAGCATACTGGCTCTAGTCAATTTAGAGGGTTGCTCGAAGGCCTGCGCACTAGGACAAATGTTGTCACCTACAACGACCGTATCTAATAGTGAATTTTTCGAATGCCCCTCCTCCACCACTAACCTGTTTTAGTAGTGTATGGAGAGAGGGGTATGTGATCATAAAGTTACTCTATCGTTCCTAATGCAACGATATTGAAACCACCATCTACATAGACAATTTCACCGGTGATTCCAGATGCTAGATCGGAACATAGGAAAGCTGCGGTATTACCGACCTCCTTGGTAGTAACGCACTTACGTAACGGTGCTATACTCTGGAAATTATCCAACATCTTGCGAAAGTTCTTAATTCCTGATGCCGCTAGTGTACGGATAGGCCCAGCAGAGATTGCGTTAACCCTTGTGCCTTCTGGACCCAAAGTTTGGGCCAGATAGCGTACATTGGATTCTAGGCTTGCTTTAGCTAGTCCCATAACATTATAGTTTGGCACGGTGCGCGTGCCACCCAGATATGTCATAGTAAGTAGAGATCCGCTGCGACCATACATAAGTGGGCGTGCGGCTTTTGCAAGAGCGGCAAAACTATATGAACTGATGTCATGGGCGATACGAAAGTTTTCTCGATTGAGAACTGTAAGAAAGTCTCCATCTAAAGCCTCACGTGGTGCATAAGCGATTGAATGTACTAGAATATCCAGATAATTCCAGTGTTCTTTAAGCTGCTCGAATAGAAGCTCAATAGCGGTGTCGTCCTCCACTTCACATGGTAATGTAATTGAGCTACCCAGCTCAGCAGCCATCTTTTCTATCCTAGGTTTCAGCTTGTTATTCTGATAAGTCAAGGCGAGTTCTGCACCCTGATAGTGCATAGCCTGAGCGACCCCCCAGGCGATAGAATGTTTACTAGCAACTCCTAGTATTAGGGAACGTTTGCCGGTGAGAAGGCCCATTATATACTCCTTAAGTATCGTTTAACCGGGTTACTTGAGTGCTCAGCCTGCAAAGGATAATACATGAACTATTTAGGATATTGCTTCCAGAAAAGCTTAGCAGTATGCTTTTTGATCTGCTGCATACTACCTACAACCTTTGCAATTAGTGCACAGTTACATGGTATTTCTCTACAAGGCAACCCGAAATATGGTAAGGATTTCGAATACTTCGATTACGTTAATCCTAATGCACCGAAAGGTGGAGAGGCACGTTTCGCGGCTGTTGGTAGCTTTGATACTTTTAATCCATTCAATATCAAGGGACAGGTTGCAACCGACATCAGCCGGTTATTCGAGACACTACTAATTAATAGTGCTGACGAACCATTTAGCGAGTATGGATTAATAGCAGAGAGCTTAGAGATACCAGATAGCAGGAATTGGGTAATCTTTAACTTGCATTCACATGCGAGATTTCACGACGGATCACCTGTGACAGCTGATGATGTTTTATTCTCTTTCGAGATTTTGAAAGAGAAGGGTAGTCCGATCTATCAGATCTACTATGCGAATGTCTCTAAGGCAGAGAAACTAAATGAAAGACAGGTGAAATTTATTTTTTCATCTGGTGGGAGTCGAGAATTACCATTGACCTTAGGTCAGATGCCAATTCTATCAAAGAAATACTGGGCAAATAGAGATTTTACAACAACGACGTTAGATATACCAATCGGTAGTGGTCCATATAAAGTAGAAAGTTTTGAACCAGGCCGCTTCATAATTTTTAAACGTGATGAGCATTATTGGGGCGTTGATTTGCCTGTAAACCGCGGATTAAATAATATCGATCGGTTACGCTACGATTATTACCGTGATGCTACAGTTGCTCTAGAAGCGTTCAAGTCTGGTGCTTATGACTTAAGAGTGGAAAATGTTGCGAAACAGTGGGCAACTGGCTACCATTTCCCAGCTCCGACTAGGTGTCTAGTAAAGCAAGAAGTTTTTAGAAACCAATTACCATCTGGGATGCAAGGCTTCGCCTACAATCTACGACGTCCTCTGTTTAAAGATAAAAGGGTGCGGCAAGCTCTTGCTTATGCCTTCGATTTTGAGTGGAGCAACCGCAATCTCTTTTTTAGCCAATATACACGCACTCGAAGCTATTTTGATAATTCAGAACTTTCAGCACGTGGTCAACCTTCAGCAGATGAACTAGCCGTGCTAGAACCTTTACGCAATGAGTTGCCGCCAGAGGTATTTACTGCGGCTTATGAGCCCCCAACTGCGATCGATAATCATGAACTTCGTGTTAATCTTCAGAAAGCTTTGAAACTACTGCAGGAAGCAGGTTGGACTTTCAGCAACCATAAGTTGGTAAATGCTAGGACATTAGAACCGTTTCGCTTTGAGCTACTGATTACTGAACCGATTTGGGAACGGATTGCACTGCCCTTTGCCCGTAATCTAGAGAGGCTTGGTATTGAGATGAAAGTTCGCTTAGTTGATCCTGCACAGTATATAAATCGAGAGCGTAGTTTAGATTTCGATATGATCGTAAATTCATGGGCTCAGTCGTTATCGCCTGGAAACGAGCAAAGGGATTTCTGGAGCAGTGTATCTGCTGACCAACTCGGCAGCCGCAATATCGTCGGTTTGAAAAATCCGGCAGTGGATCATTTGGTAGATTTAGTAAGCACTGCACCTGATCGTACGAGCCTGATAACCCGCGTGCGGGGATTAGATCGGGTACTGCAATGGAGTTATTTAGTTATCCCTCATTGGTATTTTTCTGGTACCCGTATAGCTTTTTGGGACAAATTTGGGTACCCGACAGTAGTTCCTACACAGGGAGTACAGCTGGATACATGGTGGATTGATCCGATTAAAGATACATTGCTCAGACAAAAGAGATGTCCCAGCGTACAGTAAGAGGAATATATTAATTATTCTTCAGAAGAACTTACCTAAGTCTTTCACACTGGTAGTATGTGAAAGCTAATTGCACTATTCTGCTATTTCTTAGTGTCTCTATAGCCTGCCTAGTTATTTCTCCTAACAAAGCAGAATGACATTTCTTGTTGTAGAATATTTCCGTTGATATACATTATTAATGACTAGATTTAGTAGACCATAGCTCCATACACAAAACTGAGCAAAGGGATACCATTATGGTGGGAAACGAGCATCACTAATCTCCTTGTGAGGATATAAGATCCTACTATGTTACCCTATACTCTCCGCCGTTTGTCTTTGATTCCTATCACCATACTCGGTATAATCGCTATTAACTTCTTTATTGTTCAAATCGCGCCCGGTGGGCCTGTAGAACAGCTGCTATCCCAAATAAACAACTCAGCAGTAGTTTCTGCAACAATTAGAGTTGGTGGTGGTGAAAGCTTCGAAGCAGGACGCTCTAAGGTATGGCAAAGGAATGCTAGTTTTCAAAGTTTATATCGTGGTGCACAAGGTCTCGATCCTAATTTCATAGATAAAATTAACCAACAGTTCGGATTCGATCAGCCTGCCTATATCAGATTTTGGCGGATGGTCTGTGAGTATTTAACTTTCGATTTCGGGAAAAGCTATTTTCTCGATCGAGCCGTTTTAGATTTGGTGTTGGAGAAACTACCTGTCTCTGTATCTTTAGGGGTTTGGAGCACCATACTTATCTATGCTACTTCGATCCCACTCGGAATCGCAAAAGCAGTGCGCCACGGCTCAAGTTTTGACGTGTTGAGTAGCGCTGTAGTAATCGTATGCTATGCCATTCCATCTTTTCTAGTTGCTATTCTGCTAATTAATTTATTCGCTGGAGGCGAGCATCTAGACTGGTTTCCTCTACGCGGGTTGGTATCTGATAACTGGGGAAATCTAAGCTGGCATGAGCGCGTTATTGATTATTTCTGGCATTTGACCTTACCAATAGTATCTGTTGTCGTCGGCAATTTCGCTTCACTAACTATGTTTACTAAGAACTCTTTTTTAGATGAAATTAACAAGCAGTATGTAATGACTGCTCGTGCTAAAGGCCTAAATGAAATTAGAATTTTGTACAGACACGTGTTCCGCAATGCAATGCTGTTAGTTATAGCAGGCTTTCCAGAAGCTCTATTAGGAATGTTTTTTACAGGTTCTTTATTGATTGAGGTAATTTTTTCTCTGGACGGTATTGGCCTATTAAGCTTCGAAGCAGTAATCAAACGCGACTATCCAGTGATGTTTGGGACTCTATACATCTTTAGCCTGATCGGCCTACTAATGAATGTGATCAAAGACTTAATCTATCATTGGGCTGATCCGCGCATTTGCTTTCTCACATTAGAGTAGAGGTATGATCGATGTTATCGGAGCAATTAGAAGTCTATACTACTACTACTGCTCCATTGAGATATCACTATTTCGCTAAATTTCGTGCAAATCGGCGTGGTTGGTGGTCGTTATGGCTGCTCTTGCTCCTATTCAGTCTCAGTCTGGTAGTCGAATTAATAGCTAATGATAGACCTTTGTTGATAAAGTACCAAAGTTCATTTTACTTTCCGGTACTTAAAGAATATGCTGAAACTGATTTCGGTGGGACATTTCCAAGTGCAGCTAATTACCGTGATGCTTTTCTAGTCAATTTAATAAATAAAGATGGCTGGATGTTGTGGCCACTAATCCGATTTAGTTACGATACTGTTAATTATGATCTACCAGTTCCCGCACCTGCACCACCTTCATCTGAAAACTGGCTCGGCACTGATGATCAAGGTCGCGACGTTCTAGCACGGCTGGTATATGGGTTACGGATTTCTTTTCTATTCGGCTTAATGTTGACTATAATTTCCTCAGTAATTGGGGTAGCTGCAGGAGCAGTGCAAGGCTATTTCGGTGGCTGGGTTGATCTATTCCTTCAGCGATTTATAGAGATATGGTGTGGTTTACCTCAACTGTTTATTCTCATTATCATCTCCAGTATTGTGGAACCAGGGTTTTGGACATTGCTATTGGTTCTCATGCTGTTCAATTGGGCTGCTTTAGTAGGGGTGGTGCGTGCTGAGTTCTTGCGAACCCGTAACTTAGGGTACGTGCGCGCCGCACGTGCCTTAGGTATGAGAGATAGTCGGATCATGTTCAAGCACATACTACCGAATGCGATGGTAGCAACTCTGGCATCTATTCCATTCATTCTATCAGGGTCCATTGTTGCTTTGACAGCACTTGATTTTCTAGGATTAGGGTTGCCACCTGGTTCTGCATCTTTGGGTGACTTGTTGCGTCAAGGTAAGGATAACCTCCAAGCACCATGGCTCGGTATATCTGGATTTTTAGCAGTATCACTAATTCTCAGTTTGTTGGTGCTTATCGGAGAGTCAGTACGTGATACCTTGGATCCTAGACAGAATGCTTATCCAAAACGCATGGCATGACTTAGCCATATTGTCCATATTGCTGCCTATTCTGGCTAATAAATAATAGTTACTGTTTATAATGCCGGTAGGCTTCTCACTTATTACCAGCAAGACTTGGATACTCTGATAGTCTAATCAGAGCTAATAGAAGTAACCTTATGGACTGTTTGATGTGTGGAGGTTCATAACTAGGATAAGAGAAACAGTTTCTAACTGGTACCGATTCTGTATCTCATAGTAGAGGATGGTATGCATCCATTTATAGCCTGCTACCTCACGCCATTAACCGTAAGGTGAGATTATGACCACTGCGACAAATGTGCTATTGACTGACCTTTATCAACTGACCATGCTGCAAACTTATTATGCTGAATGTATGCAAGAAATAGCTGTATTTGATCTATTTGTACGCAGATTACCACAAGCACGGAACTTTCTGATAGCAGCTGGTCTGGACCAGGCTCTAGATTATTTGGAGAATCTAAGCTTCGCTCCAGATGAATTAGATTGGCTAGCAGGGTGTGGCATATTTGACAAACAGTTTATAAAATCCCTTGCTGAATTCAGGTTCAGTGGCACAGTCCATGCCTTACCAGAAGGCACAATCTTTTTCGCCGATGAACCAATTCTGAGGATTACAGCTCCATTACCACAGGCACAATTAGTGGAAAGCCGTTTAATAAACCTTATTCATTACCAGACCCTGATTGCATCTAAAGCTGTCCGTTGTGTGCTAGCAGCTCCAGACAAGCTGTTGGTAGATTTCGGGATGCGGCGGGCACATGGTTCTGAGGCTGCTCTCCTAGCTGCTAGAGCAGCTTATTTAGCTGGGTTTGGGGGAACTGCCACCGTACTCGCTGGAATGCAGTTTGGGATCCCTTTATTTGGGACAATGGCACATTCTCTGATCCAAGCCCACGATAGTGAAGAGGATGCCTTTAAAAATTTTGCAGTTGCCCAACCTAGAGATGCAGTGATACTGCTCGATACATACGATACCGAGATCGCCGCTCGAAAACTTATTAAACTCGCACCAAACCTTCAAGCAAGAGGTATAGTCATTAAGGGTGTACGTATTGATAGCGGCGACTTAGCTGAACTTGCGCGGCGAGTTAGACGGATACTAGATAAGGGCGGACTGAGTCAAACAGCTATTTTCGGTAGCGGAGACCTCGACGAATACCGACTACAAGAACTATTTACTGATGGTGCACCCATCGATGGCTTTGGTATCGGTACCCGTTTAGACGTATCTACAGATTCACCAATATTAGAATTAGTTTACAAGCTACAGGAATATGCTGGTAAACCAAGGCGAAAAAGTTCAGTTGGCAAAGAGACTTGGCCTGGTCGGAAACAAATATATAGGCAAACCGCAGATGATGGTACACTTACCGCTGATTGGCTAAGTCTAGAGGACCATCCAATGACTGGTCATCCGTTATTGCAAGAGGTTATGTCTAATGGCAAGCGGATATCAACGCCAGAACCATTAGAAGCAATTCGGGCCCGCGTACGCGCACAGATAGCTGCCCTACCAATCCCACTGCGTGACTATCGATCTCTATCAAAATACCCTGTATACATAGCTCCTGAACTGCGTGAGCTAGTTGCAAAATTGGATTGTGCACTCCACTAAGCTAATATCAAAGTTGACATCAGAATTTCTTATACTTGCCGTTCGAAAACTTCTACACGCGCTGGCGGCAAATTGCCCCAGATAATTTTGCTAGATAGACGTTTAAATCCATGTAGGAAGCGGGTACGGTTACCACCACGTAAGTCGTAAGTAAATTGAATTAATAGGCCACCCGCATCAAGAACTGTTTCGAACTGCTCGCTGATAGCACGCGTAGTTGCGAGATGCAGAGAACGTAACGGTAGACTAGAAACAATACTGCTAACTTTATTGGATATATTTAGGCTCCCTAATAGCTGCTCAAGCTTTGCAGCATCACCCTGCACAATGTGTTGTATCTGGGAAAAACGTTGGCGTAGATGAACGGCGAGATGTGGTGAACGCTCCACCACTATGAGCCTCGAGGGTTGGATACCATGCTTGAGGAGTGCAGCTGTCACTGCTCCAGTTCCACCACCAACTTCTAATATAATGCCGTCTCGGTCTATTGGCACTAGCGATGCCATGCAACTTGCTAGTAAAGGTGCACTAGGACAGGGAGCACCCATTGCCCGAGGGTTAGCGAGGATTTCCCTGGTAAATAACGCTAACGAGTTGGCACTATTATAGTGCATAAGAACTTTCGCTAAACTTTTCTTCATAATTTACCTAATTCTCAATATTTGATATTGATTTTATCAATTTTCTATTCGAGTTAAACATGCAATACTGTAGACATTCATACACATACCTACATCCTACCAGAATTGAGTATCTAGAGATGCGGGAGATGAGAGATACCTGTAAAAATAGTTACGGATTGGTGGTTAATTAATCAGTTGGGTCTAAACTGACATGCGATTGCCAACTGATTTTTTGATAAACTACACAAAACAAATTTTTTAGATAATTCCTAATTTTTCAAATCTGTATTCATTGTTTACAGATAGGATAGTATGGCTAATCTATTACTTACAACATAGATATGTCTACAGGCTTTTATTAATCTTGCATTGAGAGTTAGCTATATGGCAAGTTGATAATGTTAGGTGAAGCATTTTTCGATGTGAATGGGCTCGCTATAAGATGGTCTCCTCAAGTAGAGTCTCCGTCTTTTTATTTAGCACTTAATGAAGTATTAGTATGGTGTACAGACCTACGTAAACATTATAAATGGATTCCTTATTTAACTGAATTACTATCAGTGAAAGAAATGGATCGTGCAGCAAAGTTCCGTTTCCCAGAGCATCAAGATCGCTTTATTACTGGTTGGGGATTACTTAGAGTAATTCTCAGTTTATGCCTGAATCAGCCAGCCGCGAAATTATCATTCGATCGCGGCCCACATGGTAAGCCATTTTTAACCGGACCAGCGCTTCCCTTCAGGTTACATTTTAACTTATCTCATAGCGGAGATAATGTTCTTTATGCTGTATCTCTTAGAGAAGTTGGTGTAGACTTAGAATCTCATAATAGAAATATAAAATTTGCCGAGCTCAGTGAGCGGATTTGTACGTTGCGTGAGTTCGCACAGTTGTGGGCCGAACCGTGTTCTTTAAGGCAGGCAGCTTTTTTTGACTGCTGGACCCGCAAAGAGGCTATACTTAAAGCTATAGGAGTAGGATTGTCCGGTGGGTTAAATACCTTAGAGGTCTGTTTTAAAGGAGAAAAGCGGCGAGAATATCGCATATGTCTAGAAGATACTGATGGAAGAGAATGGACTGTTTTGAACTTACCATTAGAAGATTCCTGGAGTGGAGCTTTAGCAGCGGCTGGTTCGAACTGGCAGTGGAGGGGCTGGAAGCTGCAAGATTATTCTTTATGCTAATTAAACTGTAAGGCTGTGTCTCAAAATATCTACAGTATTTTACTAATATTCTAGCAGATGGCTAGGATACCAGATGCTGCTCCTGGTTGGTATGTAATAAGATTTAGGCAAGCTATTCTAATGATACTAGCGGAAAATGAGACGTATTATCTGAAGCTGATTGACATCTTATTTAACCAGAATTTAACTCCTAGTTATGGTAGCTGGTTATAGGTTTCTGTATGTCTCGTGTTCAAACAGGTCTTGAAATACTTGTTAATGAGCTTCCCCAGAAGATTAGTGGTGCTCGGATTGGTGTCGTTTGCCATCCGGCCAGTGTTGATCCTGATTTACGGCACGCGCTTGATCTGCTGCAGAATGCGCGTGCTAGAATCGTCGCCATATTTGGCCCAGAACACGGCGTACGTGGTGAGGCACAAGACATGGAGGCAGTTGAGTGCATATCACTTGATTCTCAGTTTAGGCTTCCAATCCATAGTTTGTATGGTGCAAATTTAGAAGGTTTAAGGCCTAGTCTGGAGCAGCTTGAAGGTATTGATGCACTAGTTATCGACTTACAGGATGTTGGCGCACGTTATTACACTTTCATATGGACGATGGCTCTGTGTATGGAAGCCGCAGGTACAGCCGGTTTACGGGTTCTAATATGCGACCGACCTAATCCAGTAGGTGGATTAACTACTGAGGGGAATCTAATCAAGCCAGGGTTTGAATCTTTCGTAGGTCTTTATCCTTTACCAAATCGCCATGGCCTCACTTTAGGCGAGATTGCACGCTACATCCAAAATTTTCATGGTGTCCAGTGTGAGTTGGACATAATCCCAATGCGTGGTTGGCAACGGGATATGTTCTTCGAAGAGACCGGTTTGCCATGGGTATATCCATCACCAAATATGCCTACAGTTGATACTGCTTTTGTCTATCCTGGTATGTGTCTAGTAGAAGCTACCGAGATGTCTGAGGGGCGTGGGACATGCAGGCCATTCGAGCTAGCTGGTGCGCCTGGCATCAACCCTGATGCTCTGAGCGCTGAATTGTTGCGTTTTAGTCTCTCCGGGTGCCAGTTTCGACCTGTCTATTTCAGACCGAATTTTCATAAGTATGCTGGTCATACATGTGGAGGTGTTCAAATTCACGTTACCAACCGTCATGTTTTCAATTCATATGCTGTTGGAGTTGCCTTTTTAAGGGGAGTCAAACACGTTTGCCCAGAGGCATTGCATTGGAGATCGCAACCCTACGAGTTCGTTGATAACACTCCTGCGATTGACCTGCTAGCTGGTGATGATAGGCTGCGTCTGATATTAGAGGAAAATTTAAACCCAACTGATTTATTTGCTGAGTTCTCGCGGGAGCTAGCAGGTTTTGAAGAGGTGCGCCAGGAAGTATTTCTCTATTGACTATGATTACTGTCTACCAGTGCCAACTTGGTATGATAGCCACGAGAAGTGTAGACCCATTTTCCTATATGTCGTGTTTCACTGTTTCCAATTATAACTAACGATAGCATATTCAATGGTACAGGGTTGAGATCACCTAATGTCGTGATTTCAAGTTGCTCGCCTTTTCGTGTGATGTTGAAAGCTATTATTACAGGTGTTTCTGGTTGTCGATGGCGCATCAGTATTTGCTGAGCTTCCAACAGTTGCCAGGATCTTTTATTAGATACAGCATTATAGAAGACGATCACGAAGTCACCCTGGCTTGCCATATCTATACGTCTGTTGATTACCTCCCAAGGTGTTAATAAATCAGATAGGGAAATTACACAAAAGTCGTTCGCCAGAGGGGCACCAACCCGTGCTGCTGCCGCCTGCATCGCTGATATACCAGGAATTACCTCAATTTCAACATTTTTCCATTCTGATTTCAGATCACGTGCTAGAAGCTCGAATACAACTGTCGCCATACCGTAAATACCAGCATCGCCGCTAGAAATCAATGCAGTGGTTTTTCCGCTGGCAGCTAAATTAAGTGCTAGTGCAGCACGAGCTAGTTCTTCTCCCATCTTAGTCTTATGGTGTATCTTCCCTTCAGCTAAGTGGCCAAGGAGGTTTAAGTATAGGCCGTGTCCGGCTAGGTCAGTACATGCTCCCAATGCTGCATGGGCAGTTGGACTTAGATGCTCTAATCCACCAGGCCCTGTGCCGATGATATAAAGATGGTTCATAAGATTGTTTACTTTTATTAAATGAATAATTGATATATATGGCTTCTCACTATGGTCGCTATTGGCATTAAATTCCTAGCTATGGGAACAACAAGATATAGTTGCAAATCAGCAGCGCTGAGTGTTACCTATGCATGAGTTACCTAGAATCTAATGAGTTACCTAGAATATGAAGAATATAAAAAGCGTTTCTTTATTCATATCGCTGACCGGGTACGATGTTATTATATCGAATATTTTATGTCAAATTAGCAACAGATGATGAAGGGTGGTAACATCTGAGGTGAACTCAATTGCCGGGTTGATAACCAGAGGGGGAAAATATTGCATGGCAAGAATAGTAAACCAGTGGCTGTAGTTACGGGCTCCAATCGTGGGTTAGTATTGGAAACAGTCCGGCAATTGGCCAAGCATGATATTCGTGTAATTGTCACCTGCCGTAATATAAGGTTGTGGAGAAGCAGCGATTGAAAAATTACTCGCTGAAGGGCTAGATGTCTTGTTCCAGCCGCTAGATGTCACTTCAGCCGAACTTGGTGCTTTTATTCACAGTCGCTGTGGGCGAGTCGACATTCTGGTTAACAACGCTGGCGTCTATCTTGTCTTGATATTCAAGATACAGAAGATGCTGGTGGAGCGAGTGTGTTCAATGCTAGCCTAAAGACGCTTTCAGCGACATTGAAGACTAATTTATATGGACCTTTATTACTAAGCACAAGAATTGATACCGTTAATGAAACAGCAGCACTATGGCCGTGTCGTAAATGCTTCCAGTGGTATGGGACACAATTAAGCGAGATGTCAGGTAAATCGCCAGCTTACCGCATTTCTAAAACTGCTTTGAATGCGCTAACTCGCATTCTCGCAGCAGAGACAAGAGGTTTTAACATTTTGGTGAATTCTGTATGCCCAGTCTGGATACATACTGACATGGGTGGTCCAAATGCCGAGCTTTCTGTGGAGCAGGAAGCTTCTGGAATTATTTGGGCTGCTACATTACCAGATGACGGGCCAAACGGTGGATTCTTTCGAAATGGTAAATCGATTCCTTGGTAAATTAAATTGCAAGGCTGTACAGTTAAAATCCCAAGAGTCTGTTTTTCTTTCTTATTCTTATTAGATCTGGGTTATATAGAACCAGCGGGTTCAGATAAACAAACTGTATAGATAAGCTGGTGCAACAGAATCTAGGCTCCCGTTTGAACAGGTGAGGTGAGCCCAGGACCTGATGGGTGCATGAGAAATTGTACCATAAATCAATGAACATGATCCGCCCACCGATTAGTATGCAATTCAGTATTTCTAATATCCTAGATCCTATCTGTTCAGTTATTATTTTGATATTCTCAACATCATGCTGTGTTGTGTAGATCGATTGTCGTAGTGCTATCAATATGAGATATACGCTGAGTCTTAGCAGTATCAGAACGATCCCGAGCGAGGTGTTCTAAATATTCTGTGTTAATATCGCCGGTTACATATTCACCTGTAAAGCAGGATGAGTCGAAACGTTGCAATCCTGGATTACCGCGTTGTACTGCCTCCTCTAAATCTGGTAGATCCTGAAAAATTAGATAATCTGCCCCGATGGTTTGGGCAATTTCTTCCTCAGAGCGTTCATGTGCTATCAGCTCACATGCAGCTGGCATATCGATACCGTAGACGTTTGGATAGCGTACCGGTGGCGCTGCAGAAGCAAAGTAGACTCGGCGCGCACCAGCTTTGCGAGCCATTCTGATGATCTGTTCAGAGGTAGTACCACGGACAATAGAATCATCTACTATAAGCACGTTCTTGCCGCGAAATTCTAGGTCGATAGGATTCAACTTCTGTCGCACCGATTTCTTGCGAGTCTTTTGCCCTGGCATGATGAAAGTGCGAGCGATATAGCGATTCTTGATAAACCCTTCTCGGTACTTGAGACCCAGAATTGAAGCCATCTGTAGTGCAGCAGTGCGGCTAGTATCAGGTATAGGGATTACCACATCTATATCACGCCCAGGCCAGACCCGCAAGATTTTCGCGGCTAGATGTTCACCCATTCGTAACCTTGCTTTATGTACAGATACCTGATCGATGATCGAATCTGGACGTGCTAAGTAGACAAATTCGAAAATACAAGGCGAAGGACTAGGATGTGCAGCACACTGCTGAGAATGAATTCTACCATCGAGGTCGAATAAGACAACTTCTCCTGGTGCTATGTCACGGACCCGCTGGAAATCCAACACATCTAGGGCCACACTCTCTGAAGCCACCATATACTCAATCCCATTCTCAGTTTCTTTCTGCCCGAAAACTAACGGGCGGATTCCGTTTGGATCACGAAAGGCAACTAATCCGAATCCAACGACTAGCGCTACAGCAGCGTAGGCACCACGGACCCGTTGGTGTACTATCGCCATAGCTGAAAATATGTCCTCTGCGTCCACTGATAACTTGCTGCGTTGCTGTAATTCATGGGCAAAGACATTTAACAGAATTTCGGAGTCGGAGTTAGTGTTAATATGGCGTAGGTCAGAACGGAAAAGTTCATCCTTAAGGGCAACTGAGTTAGTAAGGTTACCGTTATGAGCTAGAGCAATACCAAATGGTGAATTAACATAGAAAGGTTGTGCTTCTGCCGATGCGGAACTTCCAGCTGTTGGGTAACGGACGTGGCCAATCCCTATATTGCCGCTTAGGTTAATCATGTGACGTGTGCGGATAACGTCTCTTACTAGACCGTTATCCTTTCGTAGAAACAAGCGACCATTGTCACAGGTTACGATGCCAGCTGCATCCTGTCCCCTATGCTGTAACACGGTCAGTCCATCAAACAGGCTCTGATTGACTGGATTACGTCCAGAAATACCGATGATTCCGCACATCTGCCATTACCCTCCAGGATAGATAGCATTTTTGCTCTTAGGGTAGGAAATTAGTTGAACCTAATACTACGGGCCAATTCTGTGGGCAAAAAGGCTCTCAGCCAGCTGGCCTGTTCCTGAAAATGGCAAATTAGAATAGATTGTCGCCACCAATTATCCTTGGAAAAAGGTGTTGTACCTCCTATCAAAACTAGTAGAATTATGATGGCTGCTCCACGTGCTAGACCAAAGACTGTACCTAATACTCGATCAGTTCCGGTGAGTCCAGTGTAGTCGATAAAACGAGAGGCAATGGTACCCACGAGTCCGCCCATTAATAAAGTAATGATAAACAGAGTCGCGAAAGCAGCTACAACCCGTAGAGAATGTACATCGATATAGGGTTTAAAAAATTCTGACCCATCTCCATAAAAAGTTAATGCAACAGCAAAGGCCACAATCCAGGATGCCAGTGATATAACCTCTCGTAGAAATCCTCTCCAAATTCCAAATATCATAGATAAGGAGATAACTATCGTAATGAGGTAATCTGCCCAATTCATAAGCAATTGTGTCCATTCTAGTTTATAGGTTAATAACATATATCAGCAAAAGAAATATGCTTTGAACATCGGGACCAGAATATGAAGATTCTCAGTGCCATATTCTGACTTGATATATTTGCCGACCATCAATTATGACTCTCTCAACAACAGCGCGGATGTTTTGCACACGATAATAATCCCGCAAAGCACTAGCGTTTTCCTGAATGGAGTAGCTACCAGCCACACTACTACCACCGCCGCTAGAATGAAAGTTAGTAGTATTCGCAGGTACAGACACATGTGAGTTGTTCTTCACAGACAGAATTTCCGACTTAGCAAGCAATTGGATTTTTGGTAATGCATCGGGATTAGATGTAGGCACTCCAGTAGTAACCTTAGCAGTTTTAGACCTAACAGATTTTTGGATATTGGCATTATCGATCTGTTTTGTTGATACTCCACTAACTTGTGCTTTGTTATTTTCAATTGCTAAATTAGCATTTCCTTGTAATTCAGTTGGTTGTTGAGTTTCATCCACTCTCTCAGAGTTTTCGGTAAATCTTACCGATTCCATTGCTTTATGTGTAGCACGTACCACATGAGATTCAGATGGTGAATTATACTTGGGCTTATCAATATCGTGTGGCGAAATCGCAATGTTTCTAGTAACAGCTTCATTAGCAACGCGTTTAGCTTCTTTCCAGGACGATATTTCTCCTGCCTGAACAGGAATATCCTGAGCGATCTTGCGACGTGCATCTCGATTAGCGATTTTATCAAAGTTATTTTGTTGTGAGGTAGAAACTTTGGCTGAAGTGCTTGTAAGGAGGCTATCAGTAGGAGTAGTCACAGTATTAACTAGTGTTTTATCTTGTTGTGATACTTCGGTGTTAACCTCCGAAAGAGGAGTATTAGCAGACTGTGGGACTACTATTGGAATCTGCTGAGATTGAGAAAAAGTTAGGGCAGGCTTATTTGTATTGAATTGCGATTGTAATGTTGTAGATTGAAGCATATTCATTGCAGTAGTTGCCGATAGTTTTGTACTACCGCCATTAAGAATTTCTGGTATGCAGATAACTGCTAGCGCTGCAATGACACCTGCGCCTATTATACGTTGGGATAATCGATCGTCCATAAACAAATCTATATCAAAAGGTAATTAGAGAATTCCAAGGCTGGGCCACCAGCACAGGAGCCACTGTATGAAACGAACCGAAAACAACGATGCGGTCGCCAGGTTGAGCATTAGACTGCGCAGATCGGCAGGCAGTAAATACATCATTGCAAATAGTTATCTGAGTACCAACAGCTTGTTGTAATGTGTTAGCCAACTCTATACTTGTCCTACCCCGCGGCCCACTAAGAGTTGCTGTACACCAGTGATCTACGAAATCGGCTAATTCTATGATGATACCACTAGCGTCTTTATCTGCTAGAATTCCGGTGACCGCGATGGTACGCCCATGATGGTTATGCATCTTCAGGTTGTTTGCTAGCACCTTAGCTGCATTAGGATTATGCGCAACATCTAGAATCCATTCAACCGGCCCTGGAAATATCTGAAATCTTCCTGGCAACTTGACCCTCAAAAGTCCCTCCCGAATAGCATCAGGGTATACTGTTAGCTGCTTACGTAAGCTGGATATCGTTTCTATTACAGCTGCGGCATTACCAAGTTGCTGATTACCGAGAAGAGCTGGCAGTGGCAAATCTTCGAGCCTAAATATTTCATTAAACCAACACCATGTTTCTCCAGTATGAGCGAATTTGTAATCTCGCCCTACTTGTCTAAGATGAGCAGACAGTATCCCAACATGTTCAAGTAAACTCCTTGGCGGATTTGGGTCAGCACATATAGCTGGTCTACCAGTGCGGTATATGCCAGCTTTCTCGTAACCAATGCTGTTACGATCAGACCCTAGCCATTCAACGTGATCAATATCGACACTTACTACTAGTGCAGCATCTGCATCGATAACATTAACAGCGTCTAAGCGACCACCCAATCCAACTTCTAATAATGCGATATCTACTTTGGCTACACGGAACATTTCCAGCGCTGCCAGAGTACCAAATTCGAAGTAGGTTAGAGATTGAGAGTTTCTGGCCGATTCGATTCTGTTGAAAGCGTGACAGAGTGTAATATCGTCTGCATCAATGCCGTTAATGCGTATCCGCTCGTTATAGCGAACTAGGTGTGGAGACGTATAGGTACCAACTAGATAACCAGCAGCACGCAGAATCGCATCCAATAAGGCAATGCAGGAGCCCTTGCCATTAGTACCACCAACGGTAATGACCAAATAAGGCAATGGTCCTGTTCCCAACCTGGATAGCACAGCTTTAACTCTATCCAACCCAAGTGCAATGGTACTGGTATACAGGTTTTCCTGCCAGGATAACCAGCTATCGAGAGTATTGAACAGCATAGCGATCTCTGACACCTCAGAGCACTAAGATAGGACAGACGCCTATTAGATAGGTAGATGTTTTATCAGCTATATTTCTGTTTCCTGACTTCTAGGACCAGAAATTTTCCTAAAATCGCAACTTTTAAAAATTCTATTTGAAGACAGTGGATGTATACCAGTCGGTTAACATAGTCAGTATTACTGCTAATCTTTTTCGTAGTTCACGCCGATCTATTATCATGTCTATGGCGCCGTGTTCCAGCAAGAACTCACTGCGTTGAAAGCCTTCAGGTAATTTTTCCTTTACGGTTTGTTCAATTACCCTCGGACCAGTGAATCCTATTAATGCGTTAGGCTCAGCGATGTTAATATCACCTAGCATTGCTAAACTAGCAGATACACCACCTGTAGTTGGATTGGTTATCACCGAAATATATGGCACGCCGTTCTCAGTGAGCTTTGTTAATGAGGCACTAGTTTTAGCCATCTGCATCAGAGAAACTAGAGCTTCCTGCATTCTTGCTCCGCCGCTGGCAGTGAAGCAGATGAATGGAGCACGTCCTTGCAATGCAGTCTGAACAGCGCGTGAGAACCGCTCACCAACTACAGAACCCATTGAACCTCCCATAAATTTGAATTCAAATGCAGCAGCGACAACAGGCATCCCTTTAAGAAAGCCGAGCATAGTAATAAGAGCGTCCTTTTCATTGCAGGACCTTTGCGCTTGTGTTAGCCGATCCTTATATTTCTTGCTGTCTTTAAATTTTAAAAAATCTATGGGTTCGATATCTTCACCGATCTCAGTGACTACCCCATCGTCTAGGAAACTAAGTAGGCGCTTTCGAGCACTTAAATACATGTGGTGGCTGCACTTTGGACAAACACACAGATTTCTTTCTAGTTCGGCACCGTATAGTATCGCTCCACATTCCTCACATTTACTCCAGAGTCCTTCGGGAATCTGGTGCTTATTGCGGCTATCTGTTCTAATCCGCGAAGGAACCAGTTTTTCGTACCAACTCATAAAATATTCCAATCTCATAAAAGAAACATTTAGCTAGCTATGGGCTGATCTAAAACGCCTAGTTTCACCTACTGCCGCTTTTGCCAACCATGTAAGCTGCACAGCAGTGCAAGTGCAACTGTCCAAAATATCGCTGTGCAGTATCTGGTCTGGCAACATGCATTTTTTCTTATTCTCTTATAATAATACAGTCATGAGATCCTGACAGCTTAGCCTATACAACAGTAGCAACCCAGACTCCTTGAGAAATGGCCGGAATTTTAGCCATAACCTACTAACAATGGTGCTGCTCACTTGAGGGTATTGCAACAATTATTACAGGATCTCTGCTATTCTGACCAGCGCAGCACCTGTTTTGGCAATCAGCTTAGTATCAATTAATTCTGCAGATAGTAACTTCCACTTACTCAAAGAAGGACTTAATTAGTCTTCTAGATTTTAAATTAAATTTAGAAACACAAGCATTATCTCAGAATAATCAAATCAGTTTCATTTATCGATCTTAGCAACCATAATTTATATCATTATCATTGTAACTAGCGATTAATGTAAAGTCATAATTTTGGATATGCTATAATAAGTACTACTATCAATTATCAATCTACTGCTCTCATTTCAAACTTCAAACTATATTGCCATGTCTCCTATAATCGCACTGGTTGGCCGTCCAAATGTTGGCAAGTCCACTTTATTCAATTCTCTTACTCGTACCCGTAATGCACTAGTAGCCGATGTACCTGGTTTAACTCGTGATCGCCAGTACGGTATAGGCCAGTATGGTCCAGGCCATTATATTGTAATTGATACTGGTGGTTTAACTGGCGATAAAATAGGGCTTAACGGTTTGGTTGAATGTCAATCATGGCGAGCGATTAAGGAGGCTGATACAATACTGCTATTAGTTGACGGTCGTTCTGGGTTAACAGTGACAGATGAAGAAATTGCTGGAAAACTACGCCGTACTGGCAAGCTAATACATTTAGTAATCAACAAAGCTGAAGATTGCAACCTAGACTTAGTAAGTGCTGACTTCCATAACCTTGGGTTTGAGCATGTGCATGTTATAGCTGCTGCTCATAACCAGGGCATTGAGTCCTTAATAGGTGAAGTTTTTACCTCTTTAGATGGCATAGATAATATTGTTGATATAGAAATCAACGACCCTTTGGAAGGTGTTATAAGATTGGCAGTAGTTGGCCGACCTAATGTCGGTAAATCTACACTTATAAATTGCTTATTGGGTGAAGAACGAATGCTGGTTTGTGATATACCGGGTATCACTCGTGACAGCATCGCTATACCATTTGAATATGATAGCCAACGTTATTTACTGATTGATACTGCTGGTGTACGCCGCCGTTCACGAGTAAATGAAACAGTAGAAAAATTCAGTATCATAAAGACATTACAAGCTATAGAGCAGGCACATGTAGCAGTCTTAGTATTAGATGCCAAACAAGGGATCAGCGATCAGGATGCCAGCTTATTGGGATTGGTTCTCGAGAGAGGGCGAGCACTGGTGATCGCCGTAAACAAGTGGGACCATCTTGATATTGGCATTCGTTCTCAAGTGAAAAGCGATCTCTGCCGTCGTTTGGGGTTTATCAAATTTGCTAGAGTCCACTTCATCTCTGCTTTACATGGTACCAACGTAGGTGGATTGCTCGATGCGGTCTGCGAAGCATACACAGCTGCCACCTGCAAACTCTCTACACCTGAATTGACTAGTATTCTAGAGGAAACCGTTGCTACTTATCAGCCACCTTTAGTACGAGGCCGCAGTGTAAAATTAAGGTATGCTCACCAGGGCGGACGTAACCCGCCTATAATAGTCATTCATGGCAGTAGGGTCAAAAATATTCCTGAAGCTTATCGTCGTTACCTTGTCAATGCATATCGGAAGCACTTGCATTTATGGGGCACCCCAATACGAGTTGAATTCCGCAGTAGCTAGAATCGCTCTAATTAAAAAAGCAGAGGTGCTTCTGAAAGCACATAATAAGGATCAGTGGGAGATACTATAGGTGCAAATCAGGTGCAAATAAATTTGTCTAAAGTGCATCTTCATTGCCTTAACCAAGTAGCGACTTGTCTGGAGAAATAGCTGAATATGGCATCAGCCCCAGCTCGTTTGATACTTAATAGGGATTCTAGGATTACTTCACGTTCTTCTAGCCAACCGTTTCGTACGGCAGCCAGCAGCATAGAGTACTCTCCGCTCACCTGGTAAACAAAGACTGGAACGGCAAAATGATCCTTTACCCGTCGCACTATATCCAGATATGGTAATCCTGGTTTTATCATTACAATATCGGCTCCCTCTTCTAAATCTAAGGCAACCTCCTTTAGAGCCTCATCGCTATTGGCAGGATCCATTTGGTAGCTATATTTATTGCTCTTTCTGAGCGCTAAAGCTGATCCAACTGCATCGCGGAAAGGTCCATAAAAATTAGAGGCGTATTTAGCAGAGTAAGCTAGAATACGGGTGTGCTTGAAACCGCCAGCTTCTAAAGCCGTGCGGATTGCGCCGATTCTACCATCCATCATGTCTGAGGGAGCAACAATATCGGCGCCTGCCTCAGCTTGAGATAATGCCTGTTTCACTAATACATGCACGGTTTCATCATTTAGTACATACCCCTCATCGTCAACTAATCCATCTTGGCCGTGGCTGGTAAAAGGATCTAGTGCTAAGTCAGTGATGACACCTAGCTCTGGTAAGTGTGTCTTAAGTGCTCTCACGGTACGTTGAGTTAATCCTTCAGTGTTATAAGCCTCAGTGGCATCTAAGGACCTTACGGATGGAGGTGTTACCGGAAATATTGCTACGGCTGGTACGCCCAAGCTAGCAAGCTCTTCGGCTTCGCGCAATAGCTCGTCGATGCTAACCCGATCGATACCAGGCATCGTGGACACTGATTCTCGCTGCTTCTTACCCTCAATCACAAATAGTGGTTGGATCAAATCTGCGGTGGTCAACACATTTTCTCTCACCAACCGGCGAGAAAAATCATTTCTCCGCATACGTCGCGGTCGTACACTAGGGAACCGACCAGTGATAATCTGAGGTGATGTTCCAGACATGATAGTGATCGCCTTGCCGTCTTATCTAAAACGACCATCAGCAAGATTGGGCCAGCTAGATAGCTAGATATTGTTAATTCAAGGTGGGCCACTTGTAGAAACGTTTTAAAACTATACGTTTATAACACATAGCCTCCTCGATTATCAGAAGCGTAACACTTCTGTAAATGGTAATACAACTAATAATAAATTATCGGTTATATTTTACAGTTAAATAAATTCTTTTAAATATTTTTACCCTTAAATTTTAGGTGCGGTGTATTTTACTACTGTTCCGGAATAATCTGCAGAGGAGTTAGTTAAACATGACGATACGGCCGCCTGATCAATACGCCTTAATAGGCTATCCAGTCTGTCACTGTAAGTCACCTCTTATTCATGCTCTATTTGCCTCCCAAACTGACCAGAATCTTGAGTATCATGCTCTTCTCGCAGAGCCAGGGAAGTTCGCAGAGACTGGTACGAGTATTTCGGAACTCTGGCGGTAAGGGGTTAAACATTACCTTGCCATTTAAACAGGATGCATGTGTTTTTGCAGATCTGGTTGAGTATTAGAGCTGAGAGGGCTGGTGCAGTAAATACACTTATCTTTGGAAAAGAAGGAACGATAGGCGACCATACTGATGGATCAGGACTCATCCGGTGATTTAGTGAATAATCATGGTTACCATCTAGCTGAGCGGCGTATTTTATTGCCCTGGGTGCTGGAGGTGTCGCGCGTGTTGTTCTACAATCTTTATTGTTGCTAAAACCAGCACAACTGGTTATTACCAACCGCACAACATATAAGGCTTTTAACCTACCTTTAGGGTTTAGAGATTTAGGAAATATCAGATGCTGTGATCTATCTGATTTAGCGGACTATCAATTCGATCTGATCATTAATGCTAGAGCATTGGATCTTAAAGACAGCAAAGCCCCATCCCTATAATTGCCACAATCCGGTGTGCTTGCTAAAGATGGATGGTGCTATGACCTAACTTACAGCGATGAGCCGACCAATTTCATACTTTGGGTGTTAGAACAGGGTGCCGTTCAATCCCTAAACAGGCTAGGTATGCTAGTAGAACAAGCTGCAGAATCTTTCTACCTGTAGCGGTGGCATCTGGCCAGATACCAGGTCAGTAATCACAAAACTGCAGGCGAAGTGAACAACCCCAATTACAAAATACGCAGAGCAGTTCCGGTTTCCTATATATGCAGAAAAACATGCAACACCTATCTCCTCAATTTGAGGGATAACTTTCTCTGTGAGAAAGAGCTGTTTCTATCAATATGTTTAATTCACCACTTTCATACAACTGGGTAATTATATCACACCCGCCGACCAATTCGCCACCTACGTATATCTGTGGGAACGTGGGCCAGTCAGCATAGCGGGGCAGGTTCTCTAAGATTTCTAAATCTTCCAACACGTTAACATAGGTAAAAGGAAATTTGGTATCTGCTAGCACTTGAACAGCTCTGTGCGAAAACCCGCAGCGCGGCTTATCGGGTGTACCCTTCATATAGATCACTACCGGCTTGGATTTAACTTGTTGTTCGATACGATCTAAAATTTCATCCATAATAATG
>CAIRZE010000038.1 GCA_903882995.1 uncultured Candidatus Competibacteraceae bacterium | reverse complement strand
TTCAATATGCACATGCCCGTGTTTGCAGCATGCTAAGACAGTTGCACGAAAAAGGCCTATCCAGAGATCAGAAAAGTGGTAACGTGCACTTGGCTCTCCTGGTTGAACCTCATGAGGAGAATCTACTAGTAGCACTATCTCGCTACCCGGAGATAGTCGAAACCGCTGCTTTGAATCATGAACCCCACCATCTGGCCCATTATCTCCGTGAACTGGCTAATTCTTTCCATTCTTACTACAACGAGTATCGGGTCTTAGTGCCAGATGAGGCGCTAAGAAACGCAAGACTCAACTTGAGCTTGGCAACTCAGCAGGTTATTAAGAATGGCCTTACCTTACTAGGGGTTTCTGCTCCGGAGGTCATGTGAGCATCCAAAGTGACTATAAGTGCCTTTTAAATGGACGCAGACGCTGCAAAAAAGTACCAACGCGCCGGAAGGGTGGTTTTCTAGTGATTGCACTGATTGTGATTGGGACATGGATGGCCTATAAGATGGGTATTAGCAGAGAACCAGCAATCTTAGCTAATGCTAACTCTGTTACCACGACCACTCATCAATCTACTAATCCACCACCAGATACAATCCCAAAGCCAATAATCGAGACGATAGCTCCTTTACCTAAGCCTAAATACGATTTTTACACTGAGTTGCCTAAACGCCATATCCGTATCCAAGAAGAAGGAAGCACACCACATATCATGTCTATGCGACAGAATGCATCTATAGCTGCATCTCTTGGTGAGATAAGAGGAACTAACAAAAAAAGTGTCACAATATCGAACGCTTCAATTGATTCTAATACAGAATCTC
Source organism: uncultured Candidatus Competibacteraceae bacterium (assembly GCA_903882995.1). GTDB lineage: Bacteria > Pseudomonadota > Gammaproteobacteria > Competibacterales > Competibacteraceae > Competibacter_A. The sequence goes on along the minus strand of CAIRZE010000038.1, from coordinate 5,765 downwards.
TAGTACGAAGACGCAGTGTTAAAATCGCACAAACTTCTCCAGCTGAGGAGGCAAATACCAGTATTAACGATAATAATTCTAGGCCAGTTCCTACTCAGGCGCATCTCACAACCACATCTACTCGCGAACGGCGCTTCTAGACTGTTAGCAGCTAGGAGGCTAGATCATCTTTAGACTGTTTTTTCCATATACAATATGAATCACACACACAATCCTTTGCTTTACCATGATACTTGACACTCAATAATTACTAATTACTATATTAACTCTACTAGATGAGCCTTTTTCTCATATATACAGATCAGTACTGTAAAGATTGTGATTTTGTTATTCTCCTAAATGTAATAGTGAGCCACATTCTCGTGCCTTATGGACCGCTGCTAGAAACATGCTTATCCCAAGAAAAATATAAATCACATTCAACATCAGAGCTAAAAATAGATCATCTAGCTGAAATGTGTGTTGCAGTAGCACGTTACGCATGCCTTCAAATACATGACTAGCCGGCAATATCCAGGAAAGTGGCCTCAACCAGTTGGGTAGTGTATCTATTGGATAATAGATACCACAGAGTGGTGCAATAGCAAAGATTGCTGCCCAGGCGATGCTTTCAGCACCCATACCATATCGCAGCACCAAAGCGGCAACCATCAAGCCAATAGACCAACCCAGCAGTAGGAGGTTTAGGAAGAAGCCTACTAACGGTATCCCTATTTTGAATAGATTAAAGCCATAGAATGGTATGGCAAGCAAAACTGCTATACCAACACCTATCAGTGTCCGCGCAAGGCTAACGAGCATCAATGATAGAATAAGCTCGATAGGTTGTAACGGGCTGATCAGTAGTTGTCCCAAGTTTCGTGCATGCAGTTCTTCGAAGAATACTACCGAAAGACCAAGCTGACTACGAAATAGAATATCCCATAATAATACGCCAGATAGAAGTAAGCCGCTTGCTTGATTGAGTACATCGCTGTGTTTAGCCAGATACTGGGTTATAAATCCCCACAAAATCATCTGTACAGTTGGCCAATAAGCAAGCTCAACAACTCGAATCCAAGAACCACGTAGAAGGTAGAGATAACGTAACGCTAAGGCGCCAATACGCTGCAAGGAAATCGCATTCATTCCAGAGATCCAGGCTGGATACCACGTGCAACATCTAGAAAAACTTCTTCCATATCATTCCTACCATAACGGTGAATTAATTCGCCTGGTGTACCTGTAGCAACAATATTACCTGTTCGCAGTATGATAACCTGATTGCAAAGGCGTTCTACTTCACTCATATTGTGGGAAGCCATAAGTAGAGTTGCACCGCTTTGATTCCGATAATTAGTCAAAATGGAGCGTATCCGATCAGCTGTATCAGGATCGAGAGAAGCTGTTGGTTCATCAAGCAGCAGGATCTCAGGCTTGTTCAACAATGCCTTAGCCAAAGCTACCCGCGTTTTCTGACCGGCGGATAAACTACCGTAAGGGCGTTTGAAAAAGCTGTCGATATCTAGATCACGACCTAACACGGTTATGCGTTCGCGGTGGTTACTTACCCCATACAATCGAGAATAGACCATTAGATTCTCTGCTACAGTCAACCGTTGTGGAAGATCTAAATACGGTGAGGAAAAATTGAGTCGTGGTAATACTCGTTGTCGATGGCGTTGTAACTCTTCACCAAGGATGTGAATCTGGCCACTGGTAGGTAATAGCAACCCTAATAACATAGCTATTGTAGTAGTTTTCCCAGCTCCGTTACCACCTAGCAACGCACAGATTGACCCGCGTGCCACTGTGAAACTAATACCATTAACGGCTCGTACCGAACCGTAATACTTGCACAGACACTCGACCTGGATGACAGGCCCTTCGATCACTTGAACCTCTCTAATCAGGTTAATTGCGATCAGACAAATATTTCATCTGATCACTGTGATGAAGCTGCCGACAATATAGCTTACGTATAGCATGATGGACCGGGTTTCGTGTAGATCAGTAGTTAAGTTAGGTTAGCATTCTATAGGCATACTGACATGTGGATAAGGTTTGAATTATTTTTAGCCCTATCCTAGTAATAATTTTATTACTATGTACTGTTGCTAGATAATGCTAACCTTGGGAGGTCACCTGTTAATCCCATAGCGCGGCGCGCAATAAAGTTTTTCATCAACCTACTTGTATCTGTCAGATTGAGGCCAATGTTTCTTAGCAATAGTAATGGAGGTAAAGATGTACTAAACAAATTGTTGAAACCATCCATGATGAACAGCATTGACATGTTGTCACCCTTACGCCAGAGCTCGTAACGTCTTAGTACCTTAATTGAACTGATATCCTTGCCTTCGGAAATTGCATCTATAATCACTTCAGCTAGTGTTGCAGCATCTAAGATACCTAGATTAACTCCTTGACCAGCTAGTGGGTGTATTACATGAGCAGCATCTCCGATCAATGCCAAACCTGGTTTGACGTAACTATGAGCATATTGCAGGTACAAAGCAAACGCACCGCGAGTATTGCTTTGTACTATAGGGCCTAGACGCCATGCAAATGCTTCCCCAAGGGCTGTGCTAAATTCTTGTGCGTTGAGAGCCAGTAGTACATTGGCGTTTTCAGGAGTGGTAGACCAAACGATAGAACAACTCCCATCATTTAGTGGCAGAAACGCGAGTGGACCGGTTGGCATGAATCGTTGCCAGGCAGTTTCTCTATGAAATTCAGCAGTGCGCACATTAGCAACTAAAGCCCGCTGGTTGTACTTCCATCCACTGATTCTAATACCGGAAAGATGCCTAATCTTAGATTGAGCACCGTCCGCTCCTACCAGAAGCCTGGTAGTTATTTCTCGGCCATTATCCAGACGCACCCTCCAGTGATGGTGGTCCAGTTCTTTTACATTTTCTAAGGATGTTTGATATAGTAATTCAATTGCGGGCATTTGCTGCGCTCGCTCTAGCAAGGAGCATCGAATTACCCTATTCTCTATAATCCACCCTAATAGGGATTCTCCTATTTCTGCACTGTCGAAATGGATTTGTCCATAGCCAGCAGCGTCCCATACACGTATATCTCGAAATGGACTGACTCTCCGAGATTTCATGCTATTCCAAGCGCCAACTGCTGTAAAGATGCGTTGTGAAGCCCAACTTATAGCTGATACACGGATATCTTTATCCTGATCTAGCTTACTCTGTTCCAATGGTGTGCTTTCCAATATGGCAATACGCAGATCGCACTTTCCTAGTGCGCAAGCCAGTACTGAGCCTACTATACCACCACCAGAGATAATGATATCATAGTCGACATTGACATCATTCATACAGTGTATCTGGTCCCCTTCCCCTAATTACTTAATCTGTAAGTGGAATACCACGAGCTAGCTTGGTCAAACGGCCATCTAACCCCATAAATTGGCGGGCAATTAAACTCTTAATTGGAGGAAAAAAATCGAATGCTAGCAAGCCTAACGTGCGAGCGATGTGCACCGGTGGTAGGGGGTTAACGAATAATCGAGTCAAGATGTCTGTGCAGGCAATGGTCTTTATTTGATCCCAACGCCGCCATTCTGCATAATATTCCAGGACTTCTGTCCCACCTATATCCTGATTATTACGCCAAGCATCGGCTATAACTTCCGCAAGAGCTGCTATATCTCTAATACTAAGGTTTAACCCTTGACCTGCTATCGGATGTAGGGTATGGGCAGCATTACCGATAATAGCAATACGCCGATGTGTATGTTCAAGAGCTTTTAGCAAAAAAAGCGGATAAGCCTGTCGTTGGCCAATGCGCGAAAAAGCACCTAGCCTATCACCGAAACGCCCACTTAACAGGGTGCTGAATCCTGAATCATCTAAGGATAGAACTTGTGGTAACTCTTTATTGTTTACTGTATAAACCACCGCACAGCGGTGGCCACTCATTGGCAAAAAAGCAACTGGCCCTTCTTCAGTAAACCGTTCGTAAGCTGTATTACAGTGTGGGATAGTAGAAGTAACGTTAGCTATGACCGCCTGCTGTTCGTATTCCCAACGTAAGGCAGTAATTCCGAGCTGCTTACGCACACGAGAACATGCACCATCCGCAGCTACTATTAATCTGGCTCTAAGTTCAACAATTCTGTTATCATTAAAACTAATGATTGCACGTGCTGAATTTTCTTCTATAGGGATTTTTTCTAGATAAGCTGGACATAACACCTCAACTCCTCTAGAGCTCAACAATTTTCCCAGCAGAGCTGCTCCGATTAGTCGAGCCTCAACTACATAGCCAAGTGCATCTACCCCTTCATCACAGCAATCAATGTGGGCTAGTCCAGGACAACCACGTTCCGAGATGTGAATTTTTTGTATTGGTGTCGATGTCGATTCTAACATCTCCCAAAGACCTAATGTTTGAAAGATACGCTTGGTACCTTGTGCGAGAGCAACGGTCCGATCATCATAGCTAGGATGGGTATTATTTGCAGTGAATAATTCTGCCTCAACTAATCCGATATGCAAATCTAGACCTGCTAGTGCACAAGCTAAGCTAGCACCGACCATACCACCACCAATGATGAGCAAATCATAATCGTTATAAGCCATAATCAAGCGATGGACCATGGTAATAAGATTTTTTAGCACCACCCGACATTAATGGCAGAGCTTTATCCTTCATCAACTCTTCAATGTCCTTAATCTCTTTGGGCACAGCTTCTGTAAGGATTTGATGACCATCTGCAGTGACTAGGATATTATCCTCAATGCGAATACCAATGCGCCACCAGCGTTCCTCTAATTCAGCCTCAAGATAGACACCAAGCCTTGCCCAGTTAGCATCCATAATCCTACCACCGGCTGGTATATAGATGCCAGGTTCGATGGTAGTAATCATGCCAGGCTCGAAGAGCCTCCAGCAATCCTTACTGGTCTTATAGTTTCCTACATCATGTACATCCATTCCTATCCAGTGGCCAGTACTGTGCATATATAAATTTTTATACTGTTCCTCTTTAATGAGGGCCTCTACGTCTCCATGCAGAAATCCTAACGCTACTAACCCATCAGTTAAGGTATGAACCGCCGCTTCATGTGGTTCGTTAACCCTACAACCCGGATAAACTTTTTCTATCGCTGCTTTCTGTGAAGCTAGGACTAATTCATATATTGCACGCTGCTCCCCAGAAAACTTGCCATTAGCTGGGAAAGTACGTGTGATATCAGAGGCGTAACCATACAGTTCAGCGCCAGCATCAACCAGGACAATATCACCATCATACAGTTGATCATTATTTTCTGTATAATGTAAAATGCAACTGTTGTCGCCACTACCGATGATAGAGGGATACGACCAGCCTGCACCATTCCGCATAAATGTATATAGTATTTCAGCTTCTAATTGGTATTCGAACATCCCTGGGCGGCAAGCTCGCATCGCTTGGCAATGTGCTTCGGCAGATATACGGGAGGATTCTCTCATTATTTCGACTTCTTCTGGTTCCTTAAATAGCCGCATTGAATGTAACAGATGTTCTAGTTCAAAAAATGTCACTGGTAAACTACGTGCGCTAAAGCGAGTTTTACCTAGTGGTTGATTCAACCAATCTATTATCCTGTTACTTAGATTATCTTTCTTATTGAAGTTAATAAATATTTTATCGCAGCTTTCTAATAGAAACGGGACGATTCTATTAATTTCAACTATCGGATATGCACTCCCTTCGTTTCCCAGCGCTCCCTTGAACATCCCAAAAATACCGTTCATCTGGCTGTTCATTTTGTTGCTGC
>CAIRZE010000037.1 GCA_903882995.1 uncultured Candidatus Competibacteraceae bacterium | reverse complement strand
TCATGTCGTGTCTATAGGTTATATGGACTATTACTGGATTTGCCTGAGACTATTTCAACCAATGGACGTGTTGTTGAAAAATTAGTTACCGGAATCCTACCGCGATTTGGGAGGTTGCTTTTAACCCAAAGGATCTCTTAAGTTAATCACGGCATTTGGCATTATTGAATTTGAATTCAACATGCTACTCTTCTGCAATCTTGTGTGTTGGATTCTATTACATGCGAAACTGTAGATTATCTATATCAGACGGCTACTTGGACCCTTATGAAGGGATGTTGTCGAAGATGAGCTAATAAATTAGCATTATTTCCACGGTAGAGCAGTGTACAACAAAAAAAACTGCCTGATCTAAATTTTGCCTATCTGTTCAGCTATTTTGTACTGTGTTATTGACCTTCTATTGAAGGTGGATAAATTCCCTGTTTTTAATAGCAAGATAAATTCTGGAATCTAGCATTAATGGATACATCAAAGCCTGTTCTTTTAATAGACTGTTTATTCTGGATGCATAGGGCTTTTAACGCCCTTCCTAAATTGAATAACAAGTATGGTGAACCAACTGGTGCTTTATACGGTGTGTTAAGAATGCTTCGCCGTTTGTTGTTAGAGTATCAACCAGAATATGTGGCTGTGGTTCTTGATGCACCTGGTAAAACGTTTCGTCATAAGATGTTTTCCGAATACAAAGCAACACGCAAACCGCTTGATCTAGCACTGGCCCAGCAGATAGGGCCTATGTGTGCCTTCATCCGAGCGCTAGGATTAACAGTGTTACAAGTAGTTGGCGTAGAAGCAGATGATGTAATAGGTACTCTGACACAACAGGCTTCTTCCCTAGAGTTGCCAGTGATAATTATTAGTGGAGATAAGGATTTATCACAGTTAGTAGACTATAAGGTGTGGATAGTAGACGCTATGAATAACAATATGGTCACTGATATTAGCAAGGTCAAGAATAAATTCGGCGTAACCCCGAATTTAATTGGGGACTGGTTAGCGCTAGTTGGTGATATCGTCGATAATATTCCTGGTATCCCAGGTGTAGGAGCAGTAACTGCGACTAAGTGGTTGCATAAGTATGGTTCACTAGATGGCATAATTGCTAATGCTTCGGCAATCCCAGGCAGGGTTGGCGAGAAATTAAGATTTGGAATAAAAAACCTATTATTGTCACGTCAGTTAGTGACATTGGACTGCAGGGTGCAACTTCCAATTACATTTGAAGAGATACATATCACAGCGCCTGATACTATCTTATTACGCTATTTATACCAAAGATATGAGTTCTCTTCCTGGTTATCAGAGAAAATATAGGTCTCCAAATTTTAGAGCTCTACCACACCAGATTTAGCTATTATTCAACTATGCTCTTACGGATACGGATGGTGATCGTTGCTATTTATTGCTAGAAATTATGATCGCAGTCGTATGACTTCGCAAGTGCCTAAGCGCAAAAATCAGTGCCAGATGCTAGAGGGCCAAGCACATTTAATTTATGAAATGGATTGGGTAACACCAGCTACTACTGGTAGATAGGTAGTCAAAAAAACGAGTAGTCTTACTTTTTAAGCGCTGCCTACTATCTCACACGAATTATCAGTAATTATCTCTAATCCGGAACGGAAACATTGGCTAGCGTATTTTAGTTCTTGAAGTGTTTCAACTAACTCTCCCAATTCCCTATAGGCATCCGGGGTTGGCATTAGTTTGATGCTCATCTCTAGATAGCTACGTGCTTTTTCAAGATGTTTGCAGTATTTAGCTAATCTACCCAGCGTTAATAGAAGATACGGATCATTATTATGTTGTACTAGCCAATGCTCAGCATTTGCTAGTAGCCGTAAGGCCGCATCATCCCCATCCTGAGTTCTTAGCGTACCATATCTAATTACTAGCCTCTTATCCCAGCACCGCTGGATATTTTGACGTAGCAAAGTCTCAGCATCTAGAACCGCCCCGCACTTGTAAAGTGCGGCTGCGTAATAATCGACCAGTAAGGCTACATTATCATCATCACATGTTACCTGTTTCCATAGTATTCGAAGCTTATCTAGTGAACCGTTGACAGTGGCATTTCCTAGCAAACCTAGATAGGTTCTATTTTTTAATTCTATGAAAGCTTTGTGATCAAGCACTTTCCGCTTTTTTAATTCTGGTAGTAAATTTTTTATCGATTCCCAATCACATAATTTTTGGTATGTGCTCGATAATAATCGTAAAACATCAGGATGATGCGGATT
>CAIRZE010000036.1 GCA_903882995.1 uncultured Candidatus Competibacteraceae bacterium | reverse complement strand
TTGGAGTTGGTGTTGCAGATGGAGTTGGAGTTGGTGTTGCAGATGGAGTTGGAGTTGGTGAAGGCGTAGACATTGTTCCGTGTTAGCCGGTTGATACCAGAAGCTCGTTGACCATGCAGGGGATGACAGTGCTGCTCCTGATTGATTAATCTTATCTTTTAGATTTATTAACTTACTTATAACTCAAGTTGCTCGATGTAGTTATACGCTAATGGGTGAGAGGATATACTATTCTGGTATTAATTTGCGTCCAAACCCTAGCATCTTTGTTAACTTGACTTTGACTATTAAAGGTTAATCGTCAAGTCGTACTTGACACTCTAAAGCCGAGGGTGCGCATTTAGAGGAAACTATCAGCATGCACTACAGCATGATTTCAGGTTCAGATGATCGTCCAAACCTCAACGACCGCACGCAGCATTTGTTGAAAGCACTAGTAGAGCGATATATCAGAGATGGGCAGCCGGTTGGCTCCAGAACCTTGGCACGTGACGCTGGATTAGATTTGAGCCCAGCTACGATACGGAATGTGATGGCAGATTTAGAAGATCTAGGCTATCTACACTCCCCGCATACTTCTGCTGGTCGTGTACCAACAGCCCGTGGTTACAGGTTATTTATTGATGCTCTGTTGCATATTCGGCCGTTGGATAATCAGGAAGTTGAGTTGTTGAGGCAGCGGATTGATCAACCAGTTCAAAATAGTGCCGAATTGGCAAGGTTAGTATCCAATATGTTGTCTGGAGTGACCAGGCTAGCAGGCATTGTGATGCTGCCTCGCCGTAAAGTCGTAACCTTACGTCACGTCGAATTTTTACCTCTCTCTGAGAATCGAGTACTGGTGGTTCTTATTTTGAACACATATGAGGTGCAAAACCGAATTATTCAAACCCGCCGACTTTATAGTGCTATAGAATTACAGCAGGCTGCTCATTATTTGAATGCGCAATTTACCGGTAAAGACATCCAGCAAGTGCGTGAGGCATTGCTAAAAGATTTGCACGATGCATGCGATAACCTCGATCGTCTTATGCAGACTGTATTAGAAATGGCTGAGCAAACTTTCGAAACTGACCAAGTCAGTGAAGATTACGTGGTAGCTGGACAAACCTATCTTATGCAGTGTTCCGATCTATCAGATCTTGATAAGCTGCGTCAGTTATTTGAAGCATTCAATCACAAGAGTGAATTATTACACTTGTTCGACCAATGTTTACACGCCGACGGCGTGCAAATTTTCATAGGTGAAGAGGCTGGTGCCGAAGTGTTAGAGGGATACAGTGTCGTGACTGCACCGTATACAGTAGAGGGTAAGGTACTCGGGGTTCTTGGCGTAATCGGCCCAATTAGAATGGCTTATGACCGAGTGATCCCGGTAGTAGATGTAACCGCACGTTTACTCGCGGCTGCCCTCAACGTATGGGCTACTTGAATTGCCGTAGTGAGGGTAATAGAGGTAAAATTAGACATCCCTTGAATTCCTGCCATCTGTCCACAATTACCCGCCAAAGGAGAACGAACGATGAACCAGACTGAAACTACACTGGAACCTAGATTATACTCAAAGGTAGAAGATGCTAAACCATCATCCACTAATACTATGACTACTGATTCTTCAGATGAAGGAGCTAAGAGTTTTGGTAACCAAGAGGAATTAGAAGAGTTACAGCGGGATTTAGCTCAGGCCTTAGCTAAGGCAGACGAGTACTGGAAGCTGTACTTGGGCACTCGTGCCGAGATGGAAAACCTACTTAAGCGTACGGAGCGTGATATCAAAAATGCGCATAAGTTTGCTTTAGAGCGTTTCCTCGAAGAGTTATTCCCAGTGCGCGATTGTCTGGAAATGGGCTTAGAAGTCGCCAATGACAGCGTGGATGTTCTCAAACTAAAAGAAGGTGTAGACCTTACACTCAAGCAATTATCAGCGGCGATGGAAAAATTCGGTATAAGGGAAGTAAATGCCACTGGTACTAAGTTTAACCCAGCCGAGCATGAAGCAATAGCGGTAGTTCCAACAGACCAGGCAGAGCCAAACTCAGTGATCCAAGTAATCCAAAAAGGATACGTATTGAATGGGCGTTTAATCCGTCCTGCTAAGGTACTAGTAGCACAAGGGTTACCTAAATCCTGATATTGCAGCATCAACACTCACCTTTCCCATCTCCAGATATATACCGGGCGCGACAGAGATGTTGATCTGACAATTTTCGAATTTAGTATCTTAATTAGCTCCTTTGCTATTGAAAACGGATACTATCGCCCCTATATGCATGCGGCGGCCCCCTATATGCATGCGGCAGCAGCAAGCTAAAGATTAAAATTAACTCTGATAGAGAGCGAGTGTGGCAATGAGCAAGATTGTCGGCATCGACCTAGGCACTACTAACTCCTGCATAGCAATCATGGAGGGCGGTAAGCCCAGGGTAATTGAAAACAGCGAAGGCGACCGTACCACTCCATCTATTGTTGCTTTTATGGAAGATGGTGAGATCACTGTTGGTCAACCTGCTAAGCGTCAGGCTGTTACTAATCCACAGAATACCCTATTTGCGGTTAAACGACTCATAGGACGCCGCTTTAACGAGCCGGAAGTCCAAAAAGACAGCGACTTGGTACCATATAATATCGTTAAGAACGATAATGGTGATGCCTGGGTTGAGGCACGCGGCAAGAAAATGGCACCGCCTGAGATTTCGGCACGTGTGCTTATGAAGATGAAAAAGACTGCTGAAGATTACCTCGGACATCCAGTCACTGAAGCGGTAATCACCGTACCTGCTTACTTCAATGATAGTCAGCGACAGGCAACTAAAGATGCAGGCCGAATTGCAGGATTAGAAGTCAAGCGTATCATTAACGAGCCGACTGCAGCGGCTCTAGCATTCGGTATGGACAAATCTAGTGCTAAGGACCGTAAGATTGCGGTTTACGATCTAGGAGGTGGGACATTTGATATTTCAATCATAGAAATCGCTGAAGTAGACGGTGAGAAACAGTTTGAAGTACTCTCTACTAACGGTGATACATTTCTAGGAGGGGAAGACTTCGACAAAAGGATCATAGACTATCTAATCGAACAGTTCCAAAAAGAATCTGGTATGAATCTAGCTAATGATCCACTAGCGTTGCAACGCTTAAAGGAAGCAGCTGAAAAAGCTAAGATCGAGCTATCTTCTAGCCATCAGAGTGATATAAATCTACCATATATTACAGCTGATGCAAGCGGTCCAAAGCATCTGAATCTAAAGCTTACGCGAGCTAAATTAGAATCTCTGGTTGAGGATTTAGTGGATAGAACCATCAGCCCATGTAGAACTGCTTTGAAAGATGCTGGACTTGGCGTTAGCCAAATAGATGATGTGCTATTGGTCGGTGGGCAAACCAGAATGCCTAAAGTGCAGGAGAAAGTACGCGAATTTTTTGGCAAGGAATCTCGTAAAGATATAAACCCTGACGAAGCAGTAGCTGTAGGTGCAGCTATTCAGGGAGGTGTACTGGGTGGTCAGGTCAAGGATGTACTCTTACTAGATGTGACCCCACTGTCTCTGGGTATAGAGACTTTGGGTAGTGTTATGACTAGTCTGATAGAGAAAAATACCACTATTCCAACTAAGGCTACTCAGGTATTTTCAACTGCCGACGACAATCAAACAGCAGTAACAGTGCATGTGTTACAGGGTGAACGTGAGATGGCTGCGGCTAATAAGTCGCTTGGGAAATTCGACTTAACAGATATTCCATCAGCGCCGCGTGGTATACCTCAGATCGAGGTAACATTTGACATAGACGCTAATGGCATTTTACATGTTTCTGCTAAGGATAAGGCAACTGGCAAGGAAAATAGGATCGTTATTAAAGCTTCTTCAGGTTTGTCTGAATCCGAGATCAAGCGGATGATTGGCGATGCAGAGACCCATGCTGAGGAAGATAAGCAGTTCCACGAACTGGTAAACGCGCGTAACCAGGCTGACAACCTGATTCATGCCACTGAGAAAACCATGCGAGATTTAGGTGACAAGGTAAACGGCAGCGAGCGTGGACCAATAGAAGCGGCGATTAGTGACCTGCGTAGCACAATCAAATCTGATAATATGAGTGCTATAAAAGCTAAAACTAGAACTCTAGAAGATTTATCCGGCAAGCTGACTGAACGGCTTTACGCACAAGGTAGTGCAGAGAGAGCATCCAGCAGTGGCAGTGGTAGTTCACAAGGGCCTGGTCCTGGTGGATACACTCCGACCGATGACTCCGTGCTGGATGCTGAGTTCGAGGAAGTTAAGAAGTAAAATATTGCTGTTGCTGCTTACGCTAGACTAACTGCAAATCGATTTAGGTCCGGGAAAGGCGGGAGGCGTGTTCCCGGATTTTGGTTTATTGACTAATTACAACCTAGCGGCTATTTCCGCAACTCATATGTCCAAACGAGATTACTATGAAGCCCTCAACATTGCTCGAAATGCAGATGAGGCAGAACTTAAACAAGCCTACCGTAGATTAGCAATGAAGTATCATCCAGATCGTAATCCTGGTGATAAGATGGCTGAAGAGAAATTCAAGGAAGCTAAGGAAGCCTATGAAGTATTAAGTGATGCGCGTAAGCGAGCCGCTTACGATCAGTTTGGTCACGCCGGAGTTGATAATACTAATACTGGTAGTGGTTACAGTAGTAGTGTTGCTGATTTCGGTGATATTTTCGGAGGAGTATTCCGAGACATTTTTGGAGGTACCCGTGGGGGAAGTAGCCAGAGCTATCGTGGTGCTGATCTACGCTACACTCTAGATCTCGCTTTAGAAGAAGCCGTTTTTGGTACGACTGCTAAGATTCGAATACCAGCCCTGGTCAGTTGTTCTGCTTGTGCCGGCACTGGGTCTAAGCCAGGGACAAAACCAACTAGTTGCACTACCTGTCGTGGTGTTGGGCAGGTGAGGATGCAGCAGGGTTTCTTCTCGATTCAGCAGACCTGCCCAAGATGTAATGGCAGAGGCACTATCATCCCTGATCCTTGTGAAACCTGCAGTGGCAGTTGCCGGATAGAAGAACAGAAGACGCTGTCTGTAAAGGTACCTGCAGGTGTGGATAATGGTGATCGTATCCGCCTGGCTGGAGAGGGGGAGCACGGTGATCAGAGTGGGGTAGCGGGTGATCTATATGTACAGATCAGGGTAAAGCCGCATCCGATTTTCACTAGAGAGGAAAACAATTTATACTGCGAGGTCCCAATCAGCTTTGCCACCGCAGCTTTAGGAGGTGATCTGGAGGTACCAACACTAGACGGCCGTGTGAACTTAAAGATTCCAGCAGAAACGCAAACTAGCAAAGTATTCCGGGTGCGTGGTAAGGGTGTCAAGCCAGTACGGGGGGGCATCACTGGTGATCTGTTATGCCGTGTAAATGTAGAGACACCGGTGAATTTGACTAAGGATCAAAGGGATTTGCTGAGACAGTTTGCTGATTCTATAGAGGGTAGCGGTAAACGCCACACCCCTCAGGAAGGGAGCTGGTTGGATGGCGTCAGAAAATTTTTTGAAGAGATGAAGTTTTGACTACTGAGAAGGTGGTCCAGTACCTTTCCTGGTTAATTAAGTGACCACCAGTTGCCACCTTTTCAGTGGTTATAAGAGTTTCTTCATCGTAAGAATCCAGCTTTCGACAGAGCGGACTATACTTGTAAACTTCAGATAAGTTAAATCACACCGTGGATAAACGATATCAGCATTACCAATTGCCATATCTGAATCTAAAGATATCTACCACAAGTTATCTCTGGCTTGATTTAAGAGGCTGAGGCTATAAATATATATAGCTAAAAATTAGGATTAGTTATGTTGATCAAAAGGCCAAAAACTACCTACCTGAGAGATTACACTTCGCCCTCCTATCATATCCCTACAATCGATTTGAGGTTTGAACTGGGTAAGGATTCTACAGTAGTCTACTCTCGCATGCAGGTGGTACGTGCTGAAAATACAAAGGATGGCACGCCGTTATTGCTGGATGGACAGCACATCGAGTTTACGGCACTTTTCTTAGACGGTAAACATATATTAGAGGATAATGCCTACCAAATAGGAGAAGATAATCTGATCCTTTTTAATCCACCTAAATCATTTGAATTGATGATAATTACGAGGATTAGGCCTCAGGATAATACTTCTCTGGAGGGATTATATCAGTCCGGTGAAGCTTTCTGTACCCAATGCGAAGCCAAAGGATTCCGCAAGATAACCTATTTCCTCGATCGCCCCGATGTAATGACAGTCTTCACTACTACCATAGTTGCAGAAAAGTCTAACTACCCGGTGCTATTGTCGAACGGCCATCGAATAGACAGTGGCACTCTTAAAAACGGTCGACACTGGGCCAAGTGGCATGATCCATTTCCCAAACCCTGTTATCTATTTGCTATAGTAGCAGGACAGTTAAGTTGTATAGAGGATGTGTTCACAACAAGCTCTGGGCGTAAGATAAACTTGCGTATTTACGTAGAACCAGTAAAGCTCGATCAATGTGGACATGCGATGTACTCTCTGAAACAGGCTATGGCTTGGGATGAAAGGCGTTTCGGTCTGGAGTATGATCTAGATTTATACCAAATTGTAGCAATTGGTGATTTTAATATGGGAGCAATGGAAAACAAGGGACTTAATATCTTCAATACTAGATATGTGCTTGCTAAGCCAGAAACCGCTACTGATGCTGACTATCAAGGCATCCTAGGTGTCATCGGCCACGAGTATTTTCACAACTGGACAGGCAACCGTGTCACATGTCGTGACTGGTTCCAACTCAGTCTCAAGGAAGGCCTGACAGTGTTCCGCGATCAGGAATTTTCTTCTGATTTCTATTCGGCTGCGGTTAAACGTATCGAAGATGTTCGAATCCTGCGTGCTAACCAATTTCTACAGGATGCTGGTCCAATGGCGCATCCAGTACGACCAGATTCATATATCGAGATCAATAATTTGTATACCGTTACTGTTTACAATAAAGGTGCAGAAGTGGTACGAATGATTCAGACTCTGCTTGGGCGAGAGGGATTTCGGCAAGGTATGAATCTATATTTCCAACGCCACGATGGTCAAGCAGTGACATGTGATGATTTTTTAGATGCAATGAGTGATGCTAACGACGTAGATTTAAGCCAATTCAAACTTTGGTATTATCAGTCTGGGACGCCAGAATTGCACGTTACTGATAATTACAATCCAGACTTACATCTATATAGCCTAAACCTGCGTCAGTTCTGCGCAGCTACACCTGAGCAACCTGATAAAGGACAAGGACCAGGACCATTCTATATTCCTCTGACATTAGGCTTAATAGATCCTGAAGGTAATGATCTACCGCTGCAACTATATGGAGAAGAAAAGCCAGGAGATACTACTAGGCTATTTGCTCTGCGCGAAAAAGAGCATACTTTCCATTTTATTAATGTATCAAAGCGACCTGTGCTGTCGCTGTTACGCGGATTCTCAGCACCAGTAAAGCTCGTTACCACCGAAAGTGATGAAGATTTGAAGTTCCGACTAGCGTATGATAGAGACGCTTTTAATCGTTGGGATGCTAGCCAGACCTTAGCCACGCGTGCGATTCTGGCTTTGGTTAATGATAGTTATCAGGACCAACAAGCATATGAACTATCAGAATCTTTCAGTGCTTCTTTTGAAAATGCTTTAGTTTCAAACTCCGACCCAGCGCTCTTAGCACAAGTTTTGACTCTACCAAGTCAAATCTATCTAGCAGAACAGATGAATATAGTTGATGTGGAAGGCATCTACTCTGCTTATACCTTCATCCGTCGGACGTTAGCTGAGCGGTTATATAGGCGATTTCTAGAAGTCTACCACACTTTACATAAACAAGATAAGGGTCACTGTCGCATCGACGCAGCGGCAATAGGACGGCGAGCACTTAAAAATATTTGCCTGGATTATCTGATGCAGATTGCGGATACAGGTACAATAGCCTTATGTCTAGATCAGTTCTACTCCGCAGCTAACATGACTGATCAACTCGGTGCTTTGGCAGCAATGAATAATTTCACGGGCCAGGAACGTACAGATGTTCTAACTGCTTTTTACGCAAGTTGGAAAGAAGAGGCATTAGTTGTTGACAAATGGCTGACCTTGCAAGCGACTTCTAGTCTACCAGAAACTTTGGAAGTTGTGAAATATTTGCTTGCTCATGAGGCTTTCAATATAGGGAACCCCAACAAGGTCCGCGCGCTGATTGGTGCCTTTTGCCAGTTGAACCCTTTACGTTTTCACGCTGCTGACGGTAGTGGATATGTTTTTCTTACAGATCAAGTTTTGATGTTAAACGCGGTTAATCCCCTTATTGCTGCGAAGCTGATGACTGTATTTACCCGATGGAATAAATTCGATCTAGCACGCCAGAATAAAATGTGTGGCCAACTTAAAAGAATTTTGGCCACCCAAAACTTGTCACCTGAAATCTATGAGATAACAGCAAAAAGCTTGGGAAATTAAAAGCAAGGAGACTGATAGGATTGTTGCACTGCAAAATTTTTTATTGACTACTGAGATAAGTAGATGCAGAATCTTGCACCAATTGATGTTGCGATGCACAATTAATTTTCAACTACAGCATATTATAAGGGGAAGCAGTTATGTCTACAATCAATCCTTTTAATCCTTTTACCAGTTTCGACTTTAGCAAGGTATTTGGTGATATCAAAATTCCTGGTTTCGATCTGGAAACAGCTATGGCAGCGCAGCGTAAGAACATTGAAGCTCTCAATGCTGCTAACCAGATTGCAGTTCAAGGCATACAGGCTGTTGCCCAACGGCAGGCTGAAATTATTAGCCAAGCAGTTAGTGAAATCTCTTCTGCTGCTCAACAGATAGCCAGCGTCAGTAGCAACCCACAAGAGCTGACTACAAAGCAAGCTGAAGTAGCACGTAAGGCTTTTGAACAGGCGTTAGCTAATGCTAGAGAGCTGGCAGAGATTGTCAGTAAGTCTAATACGGAGGCATTTGCTATTATCAATAAACGTGTCACAGAGAGCTTACAGGAGTTGAAGGCTCTTGTCGCTGCTAAGTAATCTAATACTTGCTCTTTAAGATAAGATAATCCAAAGGATAAACCATGCGGTGTGCGGTAAACCACGTGGTTTGTCCTTTTTTGCCTTTAGAATCTTTAGATTTAATATGTATAAAATGTTAGTTATCATCGAGCAAACTACCATACCCACATGAGGAGTGATACATGGCAGAGCAAAAACAGAGTAACACTGCACTCAAGGTTTCTGAAATAAAAATGCCTGATCCTCAAGAAATGGCAAGACTCTTTGCGCACATTGCTGAAAAAAGCCAGAGCATCGTCAAGGAGTTTCTAAACCGCCAGAAAGAAGATGGTTTTTTTGACCTTCAAGATCAGATGAATGTGGGAAAGAATTTTCTAGAACTCATCCAGAAAATGCTGGCTGATCCCACCAAGCTGGCCCAAGCCCAGGTGAATATTTGGCAGAGTTACCTTGAACTGTGGCAGAAGGCGGTACCTGCGCTATTTACTGGACAGCCATTTGGAACGGTAGTGAGTGAACCGAAGAGCGATAAACGATTCAAACATGACGATTGGAAGGAGAACGTCCTTTTCTCTTATATCAAGCAGTCTTACTTGATGACTGCCAACTGGATTCAAGATATCGTAGCAGATGTTGAAGGATTGGAAGACAGCACTAAGAAGAAGGTTCAGTTCTATACCCGTCAGTTTGTTGATGCAATGTCTCCTACCAATTTTGCATTGACTAATCCTGAAGTACTGCGGACAACTATTGAATCCGGTGGACAGAACTTGATCAACGGGCTTAAAAATATGCTCGATGATCTAGAACGTGGCAAAGGAAAGCTAAATATTAGGATGACTGATTTAAATGCATTCGAACTTGGCAAAAACATCGCCATAACACCTGGGAAAGTCATCTTCCAAAATAAAACGATCCAGCTAATCCAGTATGAGCCTAGTACACCTGAGGTCTATAAGAAACCCTTCTTAATCTTCCCGCCTTGGATAAACAAGTATTATATCATGGATCTACGTCCTAAAAATTCTTTAGTGAAATGGATTGTAGATCAGGGATTTACTGTTTTTCTGATGTCTTGGATTAATCCCGACGAGAGGATGGCTGAATGGGAGTTTGAGAATTACCTAAGTGATGGGCCATTGGCGGCGCTGGATGCAATAGAGCAAGCGGTAGGCGAGCATGAAGTTAATGCTCTAGGTTACTGTTTAGGAGGTACTCTACTCGGTATTACTAATGCATATCTGGCAGCTAAAG
Source organism: uncultured Candidatus Competibacteraceae bacterium (assembly GCA_903882995.1). GTDB lineage: Bacteria > Pseudomonadota > Gammaproteobacteria > Competibacterales > Competibacteraceae > Competibacter_A. The sequence continues at coordinate 994 of CAIRZE010000036.1, read as the reverse complement.
GCGAAACACGTATTAGCTCTGGAACATATCTTACCACTATGTTGGATTTCTCACAACCAGGAGAATTAGGAGTCTTCGGTGATGAAGAGCAGATCGCTTCTTTAGAAAAGCGGATGGCAGTCAAGGGATATATGGAAGGCTCTGAGATGGCGACAACATTCAGCATGTTGCGTGCTAACGATCTTCTGTGGTCTTTCTTCATTAATAATTATCTACTCGGTAAGGATCCATTCCCATTTGATCTATTATATTGGAATTCAGATTCCACGCGGATGCCTGTCAAGATGCATAGCTTCTATCTGCGTAATTTCTACCAGAAAAATCGCCTAAAGGAATCTGGTGGTATCTCGCTTCTGGGAACACCGATCGATCTAAGACAGGTCAAATTACCATCTTATTTTCTGTCAGGGATTGAGGATCATATATCGCCGTGGACGTCGAATTACATGGGTAGCTTACTGTTCAATGGACCAGTCAAGTTCGTTTTGTCTGGTTCCGGCCATATAGCAGGTCCTATGAATCCACCATCAGCGAATAAATATTCCTATTGGACTAATCCTAAGCATCCAGCTAGTGCGGATGAATGGCTGAAAGAGGCCAGACAAACAGATGGTTCTTGGTGGCCTGATTGGGGGAAATGGTTATCCAAGCTTTCAGGAGAAAAGGTCCCAGCTCGAGTGCCAGGTAAAGGTAAACTTCCAGTCATCGAAGATGCGCCTGGCTCTTATGTTAAGATGCGGATTATTAAATAAATGATCTTAATTCTATTTCGATAATGGGTTTTAGCAGTCCACCCCTTGGCCTAGCTCCTGGGTAAGCAGGGTCAGGGGTGGGTTCTGCGCGTTTCTACGGTTACTCGAACTCTATAATTGGTTGATCAACCGCTAAGCTATCACCAGCCTCTGCAAGCACTTTAGTGACTTTAGCATCCTGATCGGCGCGTAAAACATTCTCCATCTTCATAGCCTCGATCACTGCTAATTCCTCGCCAGCC
>CAIRZE010000035.1 GCA_903882995.1 uncultured Candidatus Competibacteraceae bacterium | reverse complement strand
TTCTCCTTAAATCGTATATTACTGCTTGTTTTTGATTAGTGGTGTATTCACTCCAAGTTGCGATTTCATCTAAAGTACGATGACAGCCCTCACACAATTGAGTCCTGGTGTCAATAACACAAATTCTGACACAGGGTGAGAGTAGATCATCTAACAATTCCAGTTTATCGTCAAGCATAAATAAAATACAATTTAGGTGCCACAGATTAATAGAGATACAGCATGGAGTCTGGGGTATTATACCTCAGACCTATATCTAACCTTATATCAAATTTATAGTATAGTACTGAGTATATCCATATTTCTATTTTAACACTATCATGTTAGCAATTTAATAATAATAATTGGTGCGCTGTATCTGTTTAGATATGCGCCATCACGTTTTTTTAGACGGCAGCTAAGAACTGTAATTAGGTTAAGGGGTTGGTTGTTTCGTTTGAAATAATATGAGATGTGCCAGTGCAAGCTAAACAACGCAAGTAAGCTTCTTATTAAAAAATTGTTATCCTTACTTATCTCAGATTTGAAAAGTTTTAATTCACAAAATGATTAAATTATGCAGAGAATAATATTTTTAGTTCTTCGAAGCAGATTGCTAATCATTTAATACTCGTAAAAATCATTCTAGATTTAAAGCCTCGCTATCAGTAGTGAGCAATTTTTTCTACTGCAAATTTACAGCTAATCCGGCAATCAAAGTGTCTATATAAAGCTACTAGTTCATCTCCTATTCATTAAGGGTTTAAGTATCCCCATTTTTCTAATTGGACTGATGGGTGCTGGTAAGACTGCCGTTGGTCGCCAGTTAGCACAGGAGCTACGTTGGGCATTTCATGAAGTGATGAAATTGAGAACTTATGGGAGTTAGCATCTCACTCATTTTTAAAATGAGGGGCGAAATTATTTTTAGGACTATTGAGCGATTGGTGATTGCGAATCTTACTCAACTGCCAAAGATTGTTTTAGCAACTGGTGGTGGTGTAATTCTCAATGCTGAAAATCTTCGATTCCTATCTGGTAGAGGTACAGTTAGATAAGCTATTATTCCGTATCCGACACAATTTTAATAGCAGGCCGTTACTGCTAACTACCAAGCCAGAGCTACGCTTAAAGCAATTGTTGGAACAAAGAGATTCTCTTTATCGAGAAAGAGCTGACCATATCCTGCCTACAGGAGATCAGCAGATTAAAAAATAGTAAAAGAAATTATAAACTTTGTGTCTTATAGATAAGAACCAACCATCAAATTGTACAATAGAAAGATCACTTTAAGGTGCTTTACGTAGAACTTGGTGAAAGAAGATATCCTATTTATATAGGCCCCGCTATATTAGATCAGCCTGATTTGTTAATAAGATACATTACAGGTCGGCAAGTATTAGTAATCAGCAACACGACAGTTGCTTCGCTTTATCTGGAACGTATCACAACAGCTTGCGACGTGTTATTAAATAAGACTATCATTTTACCTGATGGCGAACAGTACAAAACGCTGGAGACACTCAGCGGGATATTCGATACTTTGATGAATTTATGTTTCAATCGTAACTACACGCTTATTGCATTGGGTGGAGGAGTAATCGGGGATATAACTGGTTTCGCAGCAGCCTGCTATCAACGTGGCGTCCACTATATCCAGATACCAACTACAACACATTAGCCCAGGTGGATTCTTCTGTTGGTGGTAAAGACAGCTATTAACCATTCTATGGGTAAGAATATGATTGGGGCCTTTTACCAACCGCGCTGCGTTTTAGCTGATACAAATACCTTAGTAACTTTATCAGACCGAGAGCTTAGATCCGGTTTAGCTGAAGTTATCAAATATGGATTGATTCGGGACATTTCTTTTATAGAGTGGTTAGAATCCAATGTCGAATGCTTAATTCGACGAGATGCGTTCGCATTGTCTGAAGTAATAGAACGCTCCTGTCGCAATAAAGCTTGAAGTTGTTGCTGTGTTGATGAACAAGAAACTGGTGAGCGTGCTTTAAACCTGGGACATACTTTTGGTCACGCTATTGAAACTAGCGTTAGCTACGGCAACTGGTTACATAGAGAGGCTGTTGCAGTTGGGATGTATTTAGCAGCTGATTTGTAAACCCGATACGGTTGGTTAAATCGACTGCAGTTGGCAAGGGTCCGAGACCTGCTGTCACGATATGGTTTACCATTGAGGTCACCCAGAGAAATGACTGTTGATTGTTTTTTCCACATGATCGCTTTAGATAAAAAAGTTAAGAATGGTCAATTAAGATTGGTTTTGTTACGTGAATTGGGCCACGGTATCATTTTCGACTCGGTTAACTTGCTATTACTGCGTGAAACTTTAGAAAGTATTAGAAACTGAGCTTATATAAACTCGCTTAAATGCAAGGGTCAGTGGTGATTTTAATATCAGTATCAGATCAGTCTAATGTAGACTGACCAATCTGCTAATCACAATTATAACTTTCAGAATTTGGAATTAGATCAGTAATTAAAACTATAAGGTTCCTAGTTAATCATCAGATTCCTGATCAGGATATTACATTTTCAGTCCATTCTAATATTTTCCGTACTCGCGGAGTGAGCAGGAGCCAAGCTCTATTATGATCAACCCAACGGTATTCACTATGTTCTGGCCGACCTATTTTTGGGTTGTTCAGTAGTTGAACCTTAGTTGTTCGAGATTTAGCAATATAATACCGTGCTACTTTGCGTCCTTGATTGTATGGGTTCGTTTCCAGATATATATCTCCCCACAAGAATAACAGCTCTGTTAGTGTCGTTTCCTCTTTGACCTCACGGATTGCTGCTTGTAATGGTGATTCGTCTACTTCCACTACCCCTTTGGGGAAATCCCAATAGTTATAGGATTTCAATAGGAGATAATTATAATGATCCGAGTTCCAATTGACCACAACCACTCCAGAAGACAAAACACTACACTCGTGTTGTTTAGAGTTGGCCATACTCTTTATTCTGTACTATCTTGGTTGTGGTAAGTACTGCTCAATTCGTGTACTGTATCGACTAGTATACGTACATGCTCTGGATCAGTCCAAGGCCGAATACCATGGCCAAGGTTGAAAACATGGCCAGAACCAGTACCGAAGTCATCGAGCACTTGTATAACATGTTTCCTGATATTTTCTGGAGATGCAGCAAGTATGGCTGGGTCAAGATTACCCTGTAGTGCAACGTGTGATCCCACTTGACTGCGAGCATAGTTCAAATCTACTGTCCAATCTATGCCAATGGCATCACAATCTGTCGCTGCAATATCCCCTAGGCAGGCTCCACTACCCTTGGTAAACAAAATAATTGGTATCTTTTTATCGTTAACCACACGGGTTAAGCCGGTAATAATTTGCGTCATATAGTTAAGCGAGAATTCGCGATAATTACGTGGTGTCAGAATGCCACCCCAAGTATCAAACACCATCAACACTTGTGAACCAGCAGTAGCCTGAGCATTCATGTAGAGAGTCACAGCCTGTGTTATCCTCTCAAGGAGTTTATGCATCTTCTCAGGTTGATCGTACAGTAGACATTTAACTCGAGAAAAATCTTTACTGGATCTACCTTCAATCATATATGTTGCTAGCGTCCACGGGCTACCTGCAAATCCGATTAGAGGAACACTGCCTCCGAGTTCAGAACGAGTCAATCGTATTGTATCCATTACATAACGCAGATCAACCTCTGGATCTGGTATCCCTAGTCTTGCTATATCTGACGAAGAACGGACCGGTTTTGCAAAGGTTGGGCCTTCTCTTTCACTAAATGAAAGTTCAAGACCCATGGCATCGGGAACAGTCAAGATATCCGAAAATATTATAGCTGCGTCTAAAAAAAATCTAACCAATGGTTGCAAGGTTACCTCACAAGCCAACTCAGGTGTCTGACATAAGGATAAAAAGCTGCCTGCTCGAGAACGAGTAGCACGGTATTCCGGTAAGTAACGACCTGCCTGGCGCATCAACCAAACTGGAGTGCGATTGACCGGTTTCCGCAGTAGGGCACGTAATAGGCAGTCATTCTTTAACTCAGTCATACAGTCTCCAGATTCTTTGGAGCAATGCTTGCTAAGAAAATTTTAGTCCTAGCTAAAATTGCTGCGAAAATTTTTTATATTACTAGTGGGAGCCTTTCATGCTTGTACAATCTTTATTACGAGTAAGCCGCATATCTTATGCTATGCTGTCTTAATTAACCCTATCATATCCTGTAGTAGCTAATGAGACTTAATTTAAGAAAGCTACAACTGCGTTTTGCTATCTTACAATCGGGAGAGCATAGGTATTTCTTATAGACCACATATCACAGATAATCTAATCTCAAAAAGAAAATACCATAGCCTGTGACACGATAAATTTTCCCGAGGTATTGAAAGAAAATGCAAAAACTGGCATAGCAGAAAGGGACTACATAGAGAGACCTTCAGATTCACTGAATGAGTATACCCATCGCTATTTTATACTAAAATTTGGGCGGAAGGAACTAAATGTAGAGGAGAAATAGCCCAGCAAAATCTTATAGAGCTAACTAAAACAGGTGTTAATTAACTATTCCTTAAGGTATTATTTAAGGTATTATTTATTGTAGTCAGTGCTCAATGTAGTAGTAGTAGTAACTCATCCTGACCACGTAGCAATTTCAGCATTATCCTATCACTATCAGCTGCAATTTTCTTGAATTCGGATATATTAGATATCGCCTTACGGTTGATACCCATAATAACATCGTTCCTATACAGGCCGCCATTAGCAGCAGGGCTTCCAGATTTAACACTTGTTACTAATACACCAGCCTGTCCAGGTAAGAGAGAATTAGGGTTTATATCCTCAAGTGTTGCTCCAGAAAGTCGCTTGTGAATTAAAGCTCCATCCACGCTAACATTTGATGCATACTCATCCACTTTAGTATTGATGATCAGCGTGTTACTACCTCGTAGAATGTCTAAGCGTACTGACTCACCAACTTCTAACAAACCTATAGCATTCCGCAAATTGCTACCATCGCGTATCGATCGATTATTAACGCTAAGTACTACATCACCTTCCTTAATTCCAGCACTGGCAGCAGCAGAACGGGGGCTGACTGCAGCGATAACTGCACCATGTTCTGCTGAAATATTAAAAGCGCGTGCTAGGTTCGGCGTAAGATCCTGTACAGATACTCCTAAATGACCACGGTGTACCGTCCCGTAAGTGATGATTTGGTTCATAATATGCGATACCATATTAGCTGGAATGGCGAAGCCGATGCCAACATTACCGCCACCAGGAGCGATAATAGCAGTATTAATACCGACTAATTCACCGTGCAGATTAACTAGGGCACCGCCAGAGTTACCAGGGTTGATTGAAGCATCTGTCTGAATGAAATCTTCGTAACCCTGAATGCCAAGACCGGAGCGTCCAAGTGCACTAACGATACCAGAAGTAACAGTCTGTCCCAGTCCGAAAGGGTTACCAATCGCAACTACGAAATCCCCAACCCGCATCTTATCTGAATCAGCTAAATTCAGAGCGGTGAGATTAGTGCTAGGAATCTGTATTACAGCCACATCGCTTTCTCTATCTGATCCAATTACCTTTGCATCAAGCTTACGTCCATCGCGTAGTGTTACGTTAATTGTATCAGCACCATCAATAACATGACAGTTAGTAATAACGTAACCATGAGATGCATCCACTACCACACCAGATCCAACACTTTGCCCCTTACGTTCACGCAGTTGATCTGGAATGTCCAAAAAGCGGCGAAAAAATGGGTCATCTAGCAACGAGTTGTGAAATGCTGCCTGGCTCTCCTCCGTAGAGAGATTGACTACAGCTGGTGTTGTCTTCTCCAGCATGGGAGCCAAAGTTAGAGAATCATAGCCGTCTGTAACTGGTAATGCTGACTGTGCAGCAGTTTGTGGCAAGAAGATGGGTATTATTATCAGAGCTAAGAGCCTGGCTGATAGCAGTAGAGAGTGCTGGACATTACTCACTGGAATAATCCCTTAATGCTTAAATCTACTTAGGTTGTGTCTGTTTGCGCCAATGCAGCCTTGGATCAAATGGCAGTTTCCGCTCCATAAATCGGAAAACTTCCCGTGCAGCTTCGCTATCAGCTGGTGGATTGACGATACATAGCACTGCTATTTGATCGCCAGGAGGTTGGCCTGGCAACCCGCGGCCACGTAATCTTAGCTTCTGACTGTGGTATGCATTAGCTGGCACATTGATCGTAACCATACCTCCTAACGTCGGTATCTCAATCTTACAACCCAAGGCAGCTTCCCAAGGGGCTAATGGTAATGTAAGGATAATATCACGCCCCTTAATTCTATAGAGTTGATGAGGCTTAATAACTATTTCTAAAATTAGGCCACTATCCTGTCTGTGATCAGGACTAGATTGGTTACTACTTACTCTAATCTTTTTACCTGTAGTTACTCCAACCGGAATTTTGACATTAATGTTACGCGGGCGAATAACTGATTCCCCATTGGTATCCAGTTCTCGTACCTGGACTTGCAAGTTACAGATACCACCGTAGTAAGCTTCTTCCAGAGAGATTTCTATGGGTATGGCCTGATTGTTGCTTGAAAACTGGAATTTACTTCTACCAGTAGTGAAACTACTAATACCACCTAAGCTACCGAATAGAGATTCAAAGAAATCACTAAAATCGGTAGTTCGGAAGTTACTACTACCTTGTACTGGCTGACAGCCGGGAGGTGGGCAGAAATCCTGCCCTGCGTGCCATTTATTACCTAGCTGATCGTAAGTGGCCCGCTTTTGCGGATCACGCAGCACTTCATATGCTTCGTTGACTTCTTTAAAAGACTCCTCAGCTTTCAATTCTTTACTGACATCTGGGTGATATTTACGGGCTAACCGGCGGTAAGCCTTCTTTATATTCTCTGCTGAAGTATCTCTGGTGACGCCGAGGATCTTGTAGTAGTCGCGATATTTCATACCGGGTCTGGTTTCTTTTGTTCTTCAACCTTAACAGTCTTAGATAGGGTATAATTTAACCTCGGAATGGTTATTTCCAAAACCCCGTTCCTACTACGAGCAGTAACTCCTGCTAGATCAGCTGTATCTGGTAGCCTAAATAGGCGATAAAAACTGCCTGTAGGTCGTTCATTATGTCTATAGCCAGAACTTTTTTCATACACTTTTCCAGGTCTTTTACCACTAATAGTCAATTTACCGTTTTCAGCAATGATTTCTATATCTTTTGGATCAACGCCTGGTACGTCTGCATGTAGAACATAGCAATCTTTCTTTTCAAAAATATCCACCGCTGGGATCCAGTCGCAGGTAGCCATGCTGGATTGATCATCATCGTAATTCTTGTATGATCCAAACAAACTGTCTAATTCTTTATGTAAATGATGTATGTGATTCAAAGGCTGATAGAAGATTGGATCCATAGCATAACCATTTGAGTTTGAGTTAAACTGCTCGATAATTTTCCAAAGATATGGAATCTGTGTCAGATTTCAAATACTACTAAATTACCTCTCACTCTATTTGTGTTTTAGTAAACACTTATCTAAGTTGGAAAACGTGCTTTCTTTAATTAACAGTATTTTTGAGAAACATGGCCATATGCTGCATATGATGCGCAGAGAGCTAGTCAGTACTACTCAAGTTGATACTTGTCAAGTTGATACTTGGAACCACGAATGCCGTCGAAGTTGGAAATATCTCTTTTTTCTTTTACCAATTTCTTAGATATAACGACGTTACCACCCCATATCGCTTATGTATAGATTCGTATTGGAATTAATAGGTAACAGTATAAACAAATTTAATTATCTGAACTCTCTAGAACAGAGGAGAGGGTGGAATTAATCACGGCGCGCGATCGTACGCAACCGGTCGTACCTCATTTTTTGAGTTTTTTTACCGGAAAAATACATACTCATGATACCGTTAACTGAGTATGGAGTAATCCCCAATTCTTTTAGCCCATCACATGCGCAAATGCTATCTATCTGTAGAGATAAGTAGTTATCAGTAGTAAATATCTTAAATTTCTCCAATATTTTAGCTTGTAGGAGAGATAATTTGTCCGGTAGGCTAATAATCGGTCGTTTCAGATCGAGCATCCGGATGATATCTTCAATAATTTCTCGTAAAGTATAAATATGCGGGCCACATAGTTCATAGCTTTTGCCTATAGTTGTTTCTCTCTCCAGGGCAATTTCGAAGGCATGCACCACGTTACCAACGTATACCGGAGCAAACTTAGCATCTGGACAAACTATGGGAAAAATCGGCATCGTCTTTAGCACATTGGCGAAACGGTTGTAAAATTTATCATCAGGTGCAAAAATGACAGATGGCTTAAAGCAAGTAACCCCAGGATTTTTGGCTTGCATCACCAGCTGCTCGCCTTCACCTTTACTGAATAGATATCGACTAGGACCCTGATTTGCACTAGCGCGCAAGGCGCTCATGTGAAGCAAACGTTTTATCCCAACTGTGCGGCATGCTTCCAATATATTTCTAGGTAAATCGACATGAATACTACGAAACTGTTGTCCAGAACGCTCATAAAGTATACCTACTAGATTAATGACAGCGTCGTAACCAAAAAAATTTTCTAGTAGCATACCAGGGGTTTTGATATCCGCTTCAGCTATTTCTATACCAGGCAATATACTGATATCTCGGTGTTTCTGTGAATGGCGTGTCAACACTTTGATGTGATAGCCATTGTTAGCTAACCGCGTGACCAAATGCCGGCCGACGAAACCCGTGCCACCCAATACGCAGATTCTTTTTATTTGCATATCGTTGCTTCCTTCTTTTTCTTCTGACCTTTCCTAAAACTGGAGAATGCTACTAGGATATAAGGGTTAAGGGTAAACGGATAGTCGAGATGTGCGACTTTGAATTACAAACACCCATATAGCTAGTATAGGCAAATTTTGGAAATTATCTTCCTAGTATTATATTTGATGTTAGGAGCATGTGCTGGAGTCATGGCTGGCCTACTCGGGGTAGGTGGCGGTCTGATTATTGTGCCAGTTCTATCTTGGATTTTTCGAAGCCAGCATATTGACAATGCCATCATCATGCACTTATCTATTGGTAGCTCTCTAGCTACTATCTTCTTCACTTCCATTTTCTCAGTAAGAGCACACCATCGTCTTGGTGCGGTTCTATGGACAACAGTTTGGCGGTTGACTCCCGGCATCATATTAGGTTCTCAACTAGGTGCCTTGTTTGCCGATTGCTTATCTAGTTCTGTATTACAGAAATTGTTCGCAGTTTTCGCGTTAGCAATGTCCATCCAAATGGAATTTGGGGTAAAGTCGGCTATGCATCGTAGGTTGCCGAACACCACTTGCATGTTGCTGATTGGTTCTGTGATTGGAGCGTTTTCTACCATTGTCGGTATCGGTGGTGGTTCTCTGACAGTACCTTTTTTGACATGGTGTAATGTTTCAATTAAGCATGCAGTAGCAACCTCCGCAGCCTGTGGTTTACCCATAGCACTCGCGGGCTCGATCGGCTTCATTTTTATCGGCTTGGATGTTCCTAATTTACCAAACTGGAGTTTAGGATATATACATTTTCCGGCTTTGATTGGTATTGTTACCACCAGCATATTTTCTGTCAACTTGGGTGCTAAACTCACTCACGTTTTACCAACTAGGATATTGAAAAGATTATTTGCTATATTCCTAGCAGCGGTTGGTATCAAGATGTTACTGTAATAGGTAGATTACCTATCTAATCTATTGTTTTAGAGTATATTAGCTGTGGTTAGATTAATATTGTTGATTGATAAAGAAAATTTAATAGCTTATCAAGGTAATAATAAAGTAGATATCTATTTTAGATTAGGACATGGCTATGTTGTAGCTGATGTATTGTCATCATGCTGGTTCTGGGTAAGGTCACTGAAATAGCAGTGATTAGGCCTAGATCTGCACCTGCACTAATAAGTGCTACACTACACCTCCTACATCATGGATACTTAAATGCTGTTGCGACACCATAAAAAAGAAGAGATTATCAAATCTCTGAGGTACGGTTATACTACTGGGGCCTGTGCTACAGCTGCTAGTTTAGCAGCGGCTCATAGATTGATAGGCGGTATCGAAACCGAACGAGTTAAAATTTCCTTACCTCGCGGTCAACAGCCATCGTTTATTATATCTTATTGCCATTCAACAGCGAATGGTGCAGAGGCAGCAACTGTTAAAGATGCTGGTGATGATCCAGATGTGACACACGGAGCTTTGATTATCGCTCAAATAGAATTAAGTGAATTGACTGGTGTCCGCTTTCGTGCAGGATCTGGAGTAGGAATTGTTACCAGGCATGGATTGCCTATTTCCGTCGGAGAGGCAGCTATAAATCCAATACCCAGACGTATGATGACCGAACATCTAGTAAAATTAGCTGTTGATAATGAATACCGTGGTGGCTTCGAAGTCACTGTTAATGTAGAAGGCGGGATTGAATTAGCAAAGAAGACTTTGAATCCCCGTTTAGGTATAGTAGGTGGCCTATCTATTCTCGGTACTACTGGAATTGTCCGCCCATTTTCATGCTCCGCCT
>CAIRZE010000034.1 GCA_903882995.1 uncultured Candidatus Competibacteraceae bacterium | reverse complement strand
TCGGATGCCAACTCATGAAGAATTACGTCGAGATTATAATACTTGGTGGCGCTCTGCTAATCTGACTTGACAATAGTATCGTGCCTATTGTCATTGACCATAAATCCATTTGCTGGCTTTTATTGAATGATTGTTGATATCTTCTCTTATCGGGATGCTGCTTCAATGGCAGTAGTGATTGCTGCAGTGTGCTCATTAGTACTATTTAATCTGTACTCAAATACTGACTAATTAACTTAGATTTTCTCAAATAGCACAATATATTCTCAAAATTACCATCCAATAGGATATCTTTTTGATATATCTAAATCCGGAGCAAAACTTCTAGGCGTCAGGTATTCCTTAATTAACGGATATCTAAACGGCTATTTACTTATTAGAATTACCCTTTATTAGTGTTACTGATTTTAGCATAAAATTTACCATTGACTTGAAAGAGAAAGAGAATGAACTAAATGGGAAATTAGTCAGATATATTCAGTTGCCTTACTCTACTAAAGCGTGAAATCACTCTATTGGTAGATAAAATAGACTCCATTAAATTATGATAATACTTTATTCCAATTCTATAAGTAAAAACAGATTACTTATCATATAAGTAGCCTAGCCTATTGAGCTGAAGAGACTGTGAGGATCCAGGTGATGGGTGTGGAAATCGAATATAAGTTTCTACTTCGAAATGACCGCTGGCGGCAACAGGTAGAACGTTCTGTATACATGCGCCAGGGCTATCTAGCTAGTGATGCGCACTGCTCGGTAAGAGTACGGATTGCAAATAATCAGGGTTTTCTCAACATCAAGAGCAGTACCATAGGTATCCAGCGTATTGAATACGAATATCTCATACCTCTTACAGAAGCTGAAGAAATCCTCGAAACTTTGTGTGAGAAACCATTTCTGGAAAAAACCCGCCACTTCTTAAGCCATGATCAGCATACTTGGGAGATTGATGAATTTTCAGGAGAGAATGCTGGATTAATAGTCGCAGAAATTGAATTGAGCCATCCAGATGAACAACTGATACAGCCAGACTGGATAGGTGAGAATGTCTCTTATGACATTCGCTATTATAGCGTACAATTAGCCAGACATCCTTATAAGAACTGGTTATGCCAGAGCAGCTGATACATATCAGTATTCCAAATCAGCAGTTGACTCTACTGTTTGGGAGAAAACCACCAGTGGTCTATCAGATATCAACTGCCTTCAAGGGCCCAGGAGAAAAAAAAGGTAGCAATTGTACTCCGCGTGGCTGGCATCGAATCCGTATCAAGATTGGTATTGGGCTACCGCCTAATACTGTATTCGTCGGTCGCCGACCGACTAGCGAAATCTATAGTTCAGAACTAGCAGCACTCTATCCAGAACGCGACTGGATCCTGACTCGGATATTGTGGCTTACCGGTCTTGAGACTGGTTATAATCGGGGTGGTGATTATGATACACTACGCCGGTTCATCTACATTCATGGTTGTCCAGATACCGCAACTTTAGGCACACCCACATCACATGGATGTGTCCGTATGCATAATAGTGACCTCCTATCCCTATTCGAGCAGGTAACAGCCGGGGAATATGTACTTGTCGACGGTTGATTCTATCAAAAGAGTCACGAGTGTAAAATGCTATGGCACCGCATTAAAAATGCTTGTTTTTAAAGCATTACAGTTGCATAACACCCAAACCGGCAAATCACTAGCTGCAGAGAGGGGCCGATTTTAAAAGAGAAATTGATTACTTGCCTATTATTAAATTATGAGTAGTAACAGCAAATTCTTATGCAACTTCATCTAATATTCTACTAATATGGCTGCTGATATCTGTAACATCACCAGTACCTTTAATTTTTCGTAGTAGACCTTTCTTAGTGTAATAGCTGATTAGAGGTGATGTCTTATCTTCAAAGATCTGTAGCCTATTGCGGATAGTATCCTCATTATCGTCATTGCGACCACGAATAAGCAGGCGTTTGATGATCTCCTCATAGTCTACATCTAGGAATAAAACTATATCGAGTGGTTGGTCAAGTCTTAACAGCAGTTTATCTAGTGCCTCAGCTTGTGGTAAATCACGTGGAAACCCATCTATCAAAAACCCTTTTGAACTAGCTTCAGATAGCTTCCTTAAGCTGTTTTCGATAACACCTAGCACTATGTCAAATGGTACCAGATTACCAGTGTCTATAAATGGCTTAGCACACTGGCCTAGTTTAGTCCCAGCGTCAACCTCCGCACGCAATAAATCTCCAGTAGAGATCGTAGAAATACAGTAACGATTAACAATCGCCTCAGTTTGAGTTCCCTTACCTGAGCCAGGTACTCCCAAAAGAACAATTCTCATAGTATTCCACTCTATAAGTAAGCCAAGCAGTTAAAGTTTGATACAGAGTTTCATTAATAATAAAAACTGACCATATGGTATATACTTCATAGCACACCCTAATAACTAATGCTATCTAGTGAGATGATCTGGATTTTCTATCAATACTGTCTGCTCTATTAGATACAATATCACCTTTATTACCTTATTAACTTCAAATTATGTGTATATATTTTTTCTGAGCTGATCAGTTATCTACTCATAAAATTAGAGATAATCTTAATTTGAGGGTTAGGATAATTTTTACTAATCTGGTAAATGACGGGTAAGGATAGCACATGTCTTCTCTTATTTAGTTAATTATAAATTGTCTAAGCAGTTGAAGTACAGGATGGAGTGGTAGCTTGAAAGGATTTAGTGGTTTCAAATCAAAGTTCGGTAACTACTAACGAGGAGGTTGCTGACAGTTGGATTTGGCAGTTTGATCTGTAACCCTCTTCAAAATAGGAGAAATGACATGCTGCTTATCAAATGTAGCAATTTTGATCGGGGTTTCTCATCAATGAAATTACATGTGCCGACTGTTAGAGTAAACACTATGAGCGTCCGAGTTATTTTCCAGATAATTTGGAGGAAAATTATGTTATTAAGTCATTTATGCTGCGGGGGAAATTAGCCATGGCGATGGTAGGTTTAATCTTAGCACTACTCTGTGCTGTAGGAGCGCTTGTCTATGGTGTCCAGTCAGCCAACTGGGTGTTAGCTAAAGATGCAGGCAATGACAGAATGCAGGAAATTGCAGCTGCTATTCAAGAAGGTGCTAGTGCCTACCTGAATCGGCAGTACACTACAATTGCCATTGTTGGGATATTGGTTGGCATGGTAATACTCCTCACTTTAGGCTCTCTTTCTGCGGTCGGTTTTTTAATCGGTGCAGCCTGCTCTGGTGTGGCTGGATATATAGGTATGTACGTTTCAGTACGCGCGAACGTTCGCACTGCTCAAGCTGCTTATGGAGGTCTGAATGCAGCACTTGAAGTCGCCTTCCGTGGTGGCGCAATTACTGGATTACTGGTAGTTGGATTAGGATTACTCGGCGTAACTGGTTATTATATCCTATTGTGTGTAATAGCTGGGACAGCACCTGATCTCGGACCACTGGTTGGCCTCGCATTTGGTAGTTCTCTGATTTCTATCTTTGCCCGTTTGGGTGGAGGCATTTTCACTAAAGGTGCAGATGTAGGTGCTGATCTAGTTGGTAAAGTTGAGGCTGGTATCCCTGAAGATGATCCTCGTAATCCTGCAGTGATTGCTGATAATGTTGGTGATAACGTGGGTGACTGTGCTGGTATGGCAGCTGATCTGTTTGAGACTTATGCCGTCACTATTATTGCCACTATGCTAGTAGGCAGCTTAGTATTCATTGGTGATCTAGCACAGAATGCCATTTCCTTACCACTAGTAATGGGTGGAGTATCCATTGTAGCTTCTATTATAGGTTGTAGTTTCGTGAAGGCTAAGGAAGGTGAGAAGATCATGAACGCTTTGTATCGTGGTCTTGCTGTTGCTGGAGGAATTTCTGCCATAGTGTTTTTACCTGTGATTTTCTTATTAATGGGCAGCGAGCATGTACTAGGGCTTTGGGGTTCAGCATTAGTCGGGTTAGGTCTTACAGCTGCTATGGTGATAGTCACAGAGTATTATACTGCTACTGAATACAGTCCGGTACGCAAACTGGCGGAGGCTTGTACTACTGGCCACGCTACTAACATCATTTCTGGGTTAGCTGTCTCTATGAAAGCCACAGCACTGCCGGTACTGGCAGTGTGCTTAAGTATTGGATTGGCCTATTCTTGGGCTGGATTATATGGTATTGCCATTGCTGCTACTTCTATGCTATCGATGGCCGGTATCATTATTGCTCTAGATGCATACGGCCCGATTACTGATAATGCTGGTGGTATAGCTGAAATGGCGGAGATGGATGAAAAGATTCGTGGCATCACTGACCCGCTAGATGCAGTAGGTAACACCACTAAGGCTGTTACTAAAGGTTATGCTATTGGGTCAGCAGGGCTGGCAGCACTGGTTCTATTTGCTGATTTCGAGCACAAGCTTGATCTTGCACATGTTAAAGTAGACTTTTCCCTGACTGATCCAGTGGTAATAATTGGGCTATTTATCGGTGGCATGATCCCATTTTTATTTGGTGCTATGGCGATGGAAGCAGTCGGTCGTGCTGCGGGAGCAGTGGTACTGGAAGTACGTCGGCAGTTTCTAGAAATCGCTGGTATTATGGAAGGTATTACAAAACCTGATTACTCACGAGCCGTTGATTTGCTGACCAGAGCAGCTATCAAAGAGATGATTTTACCATCTTTGTTGCCGGTATTGACTCCGATTCTAGTTGCATTTGGAATGTCGTGGTTTATGGGTCCAGCAGCTGGACCTAAGGCTCTAGGTGGGCTATTGATGGGTACCATTATTACTGGTCTATTTGTAGCGATTTCTATGACTACTGGTGGTGGTGCTTGGGATAACGCCAAGAAATATATTGAGGATGGTAACTATGGAGGTAAGGGCTCCGAAGCGCATAAAGCGGCAGTTACTGGTGATACAGTGGGTGATCCTTATAAAGATACCGCAGGCCCAGCGGTGAATCCCTTAATTAAGATCATTAATATAGTTGCCTTACTTATAGTGCCATTGTTGGTTTCTATGAAGTAAATTGGTATATAGGTAACCAGGTTCAATATTGTAATTCAATGATAAGTGGAAACTCAGTCTTGGAGTGACAGGGAGGTCACTTACTAGACAGTGTTGTGAATAAGCTAAAAGGCGAGTAGATATCCGGGTGTGATTTTTTGTTTCATATTGTTAAATCCATATATAGATTTCGAGAGGACGACTGTACTTATCTATTACACACTGGCTAGTAAATGGTACTGGATATGAGAGATCTCTGTATCATCGACCAGCCTGAGATGCTTGCAGATTTTTGTAACAATATGCGGGCTATGGCTGTGCCATGGTTGGCATTCGACACGGAGTTTATTCGTGAGCGAACCTATTATCCGCAACTCTGCCTAATTCAGGTCGCTGTTCCAGGTCAATTAGTATGTATCGATCCATTAACACTGCCTTCCTTGGACCCCTTGATTACTATTCTATATGACCAGTCTGTTCCCAAGATAGCACATGCAGTACATCAAGATCTCGAAATATTTTTTCACTTATTTGGTGCTGTACCTGGCCCTATTTTCGATACACAATTAGCAGCTTTACTGTTAGGGATGGGTTCCCAAATAGGATATGCTGCACTGGTACGTCAGCAGCTAGGAGTGACACTAACTAAAGCTTATACCCGTGTAAATTGGTGCCAGCGACCACTTGCATCAGAGTGGCTGGATTATGCAGCTGACGATGTCCGCTATCTTGGAGAAATATATATTAGGCAAAGTAAGATACTCAGAGAGAGGGGCTGGCTAGAAGCATTAAAAGAAGATTTTCTAGCATTAACAGATCCAAATCGCTATCGCTTAAATCCCCAAGAATTATGGCGTCGGATCCGGAACAAAACCCGATTTAGTAGAGAAAAACAGGTTGTGCTAAGAGCACTAGCTGCTTGGCGTGAGGAGAAAGCCAGCTACTATAACCGCCCTCGTCGTTGGATAATTGATGATACTGTACTAATAGATTTAGCTCACAGACTACCAGAAACTCTAGTAGATTTATACTCTATACATGGTTTATCCAATATCATTTATCAGAGCTATGGTATAGCACTGTTAGATCAGATTGCTACTGCTCGCAGGGAACCACCAGAGAGTTGGCCAATGCAAGCGAGTGACTATCGCCATCATCTTTCTCGAAAGCAAGCTGTCTTAGTAGATGATCTACTAAATTTGGTTGCGGTCCGTGCCCACCGATATAATATCAAACCACATGATATTGCTGATAGATGTGATATAGAGTGCCTAGTCTCTGGTGGAGATTCCAAGATTTTGCACGGCTGGCGCAGAACACTTATCGGAAAAGAACTTTCCACTTGGCTATAACCTCCTTCAACTGCTCCAAACTTCGAAAAAGTTTGAGGTCTCTATAACATTGTAAGCTTAATCTGGTTAGCGCATGGTGTCTCGCGCGATTATCTATTTGATGGGTATTCTAGTATCACTAGCCATACTACTAGCACTGATACAAGTGAAAGAGCTAGTATATAATCTTTAGTCTTGTTGCTTTTCCGGGAAGTACAATGTTTTCATATCGAACAGTGGGTTTATAGCCCATTCCGTTTTTGGAGAGGTTTTAAAACTATGACTATTCATCTTTACTTTTCACTGATTCCTGAAGCGTTAATTGCTTCTATGCTAGCTCCAGAACAATTCGGGCAATATTATTCAACTGGACATAAGTATAAGTCTAAGGGTCAAGCTATTTTCTTTGAAGTTGATCCTGCCTTCCGTCACGAGTTTTTTAATATTGATATAGGACTTAAGCGTTGTATCGCACATCCGGATGGAATTCCAAAGAATTCCGTGTATATCTCAATCTACCGGGTATTAGAACATATTCCAACTAGTGCTCTGCATAAACTCTATCTAAGCACAGCATATGGTCAAACACTAGGCCTAAGTCGGACTAGTTCTTTTCCAAAAAAGGGGGATGGCTTACATATGTACCAGGATCTGGCACCAGTTAATAGCCTGGTAGTCAGTGCCCAAGATTCACAGACTTATTATGAAAGCGTTACTAGTCAACCCGCAAAGTTTATTCGGTTTCCAGCTCTCTGTTTTGTAGAATTGAGCTTAGGTGCACTAGCGACTGATCCAGTTAATGGAGCAGTTGGTGACTTACCATACGCTTTTATGCATCACTTACGAGAAGCTTTACTAGAAGTAGATCTGACTAGCAAACAAAGCAAGCTGGTACATCGTGTGCACTCTCCAGAATTTCCATATAGAATGATTAAAAATGGTATCTATATAGGCAATGGTCCAGATTTATCGTTCTATCGGATGCCAACTCATGAAGAATTACGTCGAGATTATAATACTTGGTGGCGCTCTGCTAATCTGACTTGACAATAGTATCGTTATAATAAACAGGGATTCTATTATTTCTAGTATGAGGGATAAACTTATAGGAGAATGCAAAGCAACACCCCGTGCGATTGGGGTGTTGCTTGGTTGCTTGGTTGTAGCTTTATATCACAGCCTATTTGCATGTGTGGCCTGTTTAAAATAGACGATTTGCGGTAGTTAGATCTATGATTTTTATCATATGTCATCATACTTACCAATATAAATGTGTGTTATAGAAAATACGGTATAAGAATGAGTTTGGGACCATTAATGTTAGGGCTAGATGGCTTAGAATTGACTACAGAGGAACGTGAGATCCTATATCATCCTCTGGTTTGTGGTGTCATTCTATTCAGCCGGAACTATCATTCTCTAGAACAGGTTACATCTCTGATATCTTCTATTCATGTTTTGCGTCAGCCGCAGTTATTGGTAGCTGTAGATCAAGAAGGCGGACGCGTACAGCGTTTTAGGGATGGATTTAATCGGCTACCAGCTGTACGTCGTCTAGGTAGCATCTACGATCAAGATCGGATATATGCTAAGCAATTATCTCGGATCACTGGCTGGCTGATGGCTGCTGAATTGCGGGCGGTAGGTGTAGATTTTAGCTTCACACCTGTGTTAGATCTAGATTATGGTATTAATGGATTGATAAGTGATCGAGCCTTACACTGTAATCCTGAAATTGTTGCTGATTTAGCCTACGCATACTTGATAGGGATGCGAAGAGCTGGTATGGAAGGAGTAGGTAAGCATTTCCCTGGTCATGGGGGCGTCACAGCAGATTCTCACATCGAACTGCCAGTGGATCTACGCAGTTATGATGAGATTGCTACTGCAGACCTATTATCTTTTAAGCGTATGATTCATCACGGATTATCAGCTCTAATGTCAGCACACGTCCTTTACCCGAGAATAGATACTTTTCCAGCAAGTTTTTCAATACGCTGGCTTAAGGAGATTTTACGCCGTGAAATGAAATTTCAAGGCTTGATCATTAGTGATGATTTAGATATGGCTGGTGCATCTATAGTGGGTACACCACCAGAACGGGCACGCGCTGCACTAATGGCTGGTTGCGATATGGTATTATCTTGCAACCATCGAGATTCTGCTGTTTCGATCCTAGACAACTTGCATTATATTGTGACCCCAGCTAGCCAACTGCGCTTAGTCAGATTACGAGGACGTGGCTATATAAATATGGAGTGCTTGCGACAAACACTACACTGGCAACAAGCCAGCAGATTAGTGAGTAATTATAGTATTTAGGGATTTATTTAATTATCTAAAAAGGATGAGTGTTGGTAAAATTCTCTGGTCAAATTTTAGCATTTTTTGGGGATAGCCAATGGCAGATATTACACCTGAACAGGCTTTAATCATATTGCAAGAGTCTGAATTACTGTATCTGCCTGAACAAATCGATGGCGCTCTTGATCGGATGGCAAATGATATCACTGATGAGTTAGGGAACCGTGATCCGCTAGTGCTTATGGTAATGAATGGCGCTTTCATTACTGCTGCACGTCTGCTAGCACGTCTACGATTTCCGCTTAGAGTTGGCTATCTACACGCTACCCGCTATCAAAACGGCCTTAGCGGTGATAGGGAGATAGACTGGATAGTAAGCCCAAGACCACCAGTAATCGGACAGATTGTACTCGTTATAGATGATATATTTGATGAAGGGAACACTCTGCGATCGATTGTGGAAGAAATATATAGAGGAGGGGCATTGGAGATATATAGTGCCGTTCTCATAAACAAACAGCACGATCATAAAATAGACTTTTCTGTAGATTATGTTGGTTTAAAGGTGCCAGATTGCTATGTATTCGGATGCGGTATGGACTACAAAGAATATTGGCGTAATCTGCCGGCTATTTATTCTTTACGCCGCTAGGAGTAAGGAGTAGTACGCCGGCGCGGCGACACACCTAACTGTATTTGTGCCAATTAGGATGCCCTTACCATGATTCCGAACGTTGCCATTATCGGAGGAACCGGACTTACTTCTCTCGAAAATTTGAGACTCACTAGTTGCAAAGACTACCATACCCCATATGGTGATCCATCTAGCCCTATAATTCAAGGTGAACTAGGGGGGAAGCCAGTAGTGTTTCTAGCCAGACACGGGACATACCACACTATACCGCCTCACAAGATTAATTATAGAGCTAATTTATGGATATTGCACCATATCGGCATTAAAAAAATTATTGCAGTAGCAGCAGTGGGTGGTATCAGAAACGACATGATGCCAGGTATCTTAGCATTTCCAGATCAGCTTATCGATTACACGTGGGGACGCCATTGCACTTTTTCTGATGGAGATACGACACATGTTACTCATGTCGATTTCACAGAACCTTATTGCCATAAATTGAGATGCTGGATGGTTCAAGCAGCTCTTTTATCGAATTTAGATATCCGCGAGTCATGCACCTATGCAGCTACGCAGGGACCAAGACTTGAGACGGCTGCTGAGATCAAGAAGCTGGAAAGTGATGGTTGTGATATAGTTGGAATGACTGGGATGCCAGAGGCGGCTTTAGCACGTGAATTGGGCCTGTGCTATGCTACTTGTGCGGTAGTTGCCAATTGGGCAGCTGGAAAGGCAGCAGGCGAAATTACCATGACTGATATCGAATACAGACTAAGAGAAAGCATGACACATGTCAGGGTACTGCTGGAGTCGGTTATCCAACTCACCACAAACTAATAAAAAACCATTTTTTAGGTGCCACGCACTATGATATTAGTTCTCAGATCCCTAATTTCGGTAGGTCGCTGTAAATATCCAATAGGTCCAGGTAAAAGGTAATCAATACTATTTCTAAATTGTTTACGAACTGCTAAAGCACTACGTGTAGGTGGCCTTTTGCTAATGTTCGCACTGGTGGAAACTAGAGGGTGGCCACAAATTCGGCACAGTGCCGCTGCTAAAGGATGAGAAGTTACTCGGACTGCTAGCGTGTCATGTTGTCCCCGTAGCCAACTGGGTGCTGTGTTGCGCGCAGGAATCAACCATGTGTATGGGCCAGGCCATGTAGCAGAAAGTATACAATAATCTAATGGCGTCAATGGCTCTAGTAATGGAATAAGTTGCTCTAAATAGGCTGCTATTACAACTAAACCTTTACGTACTGTCCTCCGCTTAATTATAAGTAAGCGTTTGACTGCTCCCTCATTGAAAGGACTACAACCCAGGCCGAAAACGGCCTCAGTCGGATAGGCAACTATTCCACCTGATCTAATCGACCGGGCAGCAGCTTGTAACCTTAGACTATTCACTTTTAACCCTGTATCGGATGGATACCTTAGCGGATTTCTTAGAGACTATATAGCTATTTATTCTGAGCTAAAGGTTATTTTTATGCAGATGTTTTAGTATCTGCTGCCTTAGTAGGGCAAGGTTTATCAGCTGAATATTTACTAGTGTGGCGTACATAGGATTTCTTTTCAGATGCTGTGCTCAACATTGATTCACATTCAGCTAAAGTTAGACTAGTTGGTTCACGGTCCTTTGGTAAACGGATGTTTTTCTTACCATCAGTGATGTAAGGTCCAAATTTTCCATTCAAAATCTTTGTTTTAGAATTTGGAAATGTACATAGTACCTTACTAGCTAACTCTTTCTGATGGGTAAAAATCAACTCTAGCGCTCGTTCTCGACTCACAGTATAAGGATCTTCTCCCTTCAGGGAGATATAATCATTACCGTAGCGGATGTATGGTCCAAAGCGGCCAACATTGGCTTGTATCAATTTTCCCCCATCTGTAATTCCTAGATCTCGTGGTAATCGAAACAGTACTAGTGCATCATCTAGAGTTACTGTGTCTATACGTTGATCGAGACGCAGGCTGGCGAAGCGCGGTTTATCAATATCCTCTTTGCCCCCAATCTGTGCAAAAGGTCCAAATCGACCCATACGCACCATGACTAACTTACCAGATTTAGGATCATATCCTAACTCACGACTCTGTACGACCTCGTGCCGAGAGACATTTTCTGCTGTATCTCCAACTAGCTGATTGAATTGATCCCAAAACTCTCGCATCAATGGTAACCAGTCTCCTTCTCCACGTGATACTGCATCCAACGCGTCCTCTAGCCTAGCGGTGAAATCATAATCCACATATTGTGTAAAATGCTGAGTTAGGAATCGATTAACTATCCTACCAATTTCTGTAGGTTTGAAACGACGGTTGTCTAGTACAGCGTATTCTCTTGACAGTAATGTTGAGATAATTAAAGAATAGGTCGAAGGGCGTCCAATCCCATATTCCTCTAAAGTTTTTACTAGAGTAGCTTCAGAAAAACGTGGAGGGGGTTCGGTGAAATGCTGTTTTGGTCTTAGTGCTAATACTTCTACTAAATCCCCTTCATTAAATATTGGAAGTAATAAATCATTTTCATCTTTAATCTGACCATCATCAATATCTTCCTGGTAGACAGCCATAAATCCTGGATTAAAGATTGTAGATCCAGTGACTCGAAAAGTATTACCAACACCGCATTGCAAGTCTATAGTAATGACATTTAAGGTAGCTGAAAGCATTTGACAAGCCACAGTACGTTTCCAAATCAGATCATAGAGCTTATATTGATCAGTGCTGAGGTATATACTAATAGATTCAGGGGTCACTGTTACTAAAGTTGGACGAATCGCTTCATGTGCCTCTTGAGCATTCTTGGCCTTTGTCTTGAAATTTCTAGCAGCTATTGGAATATTTTCCAATCCGTAGCGATCAATTATTAGTCTCTGTATCTCATTGATAGCGTCACATGAAAGATGTACAGAATCGGTACGCATGTATGTGATCAGTCCAACTGCACCTTGGCCGATGTCGATTCCTTCATATAGCTGTTGTGCAATTATCATAGCTCGCTGAGTCGAAAATCCTAGTTTGCGAGAAGCTTCCTGTTGTAATGTAGAGGTAGTGAAAGGTGCAGCTGGGTTGCGTTTTCTTTTTTTACTTTCGACATGTATCACACGCAGGCACCCTATAGCATCAATACCAGTTTTAGTTGCTGAAGGTTTCATAGTTTCATGAAGCTCATTCTGAATATCTATAAGAAGCTTCTTCTCTATGATATGTGCCTGCACACTATCAGTAACACTGAACTGTCCAAATTTCTCGCCGCCGAACTCAATCAGCTTAGCAACTAAGTGTTGTCCGTCTTTAAGGTAATCTACCTCAATTGTCCAGTATTCTCTAGATATAAAGCGCTCAATCTCTTTTTCCCTTTCAGCTATCAAGCGAAGTGCCGGTGATTGTACTCGACCAGCTGACAGCCCAGGTTTGATCTTTTTCCATAATAGAGGTGATAGATTGAAACCGACCAGGTAGTCTAATGCACGACGAGCCTGTTGTGCATTAACTAAATCAAGTGATAAGTCTCGAGGATGCGAGACCGCATCTAAAATTGCCCGTTCGGTAATTTCATGGAAGACTATTCGCCTTATCGGTTTATCACGTAACAGATCACGCTCCCGAAGTATTTCATATAAGTGCCAAGAAATTGCCTCTCCCTCTCGATCCGGATCAGTAGCTAGATATAATGTGTCAGCTTTCGCGGCTGCCTTGGCTATTGCATTTATATGCCGTTCATTTCTACTAATTATTTGGTATTTCATCGCAAAGCCGTGTCCAGGATCAACTGCACCCCCTCTGGGGACTAGATCACGGACATGACCGTAGGAGGCTAGAATTTCAAAGTCCTTGCCTAGATATTTTTTGATCGTTTTTGCCTTAGCGGGCGACTCCACAATAACCAGATTTCTACTCATAACCTTAGGTTGGTAGATAAGATGGGTACAGCACCCACCAGCAACTATCTAGTAAACTATGCCCTATACGGCGCACCAATATATATAATTTCTTGTAAATTGATTAAAATATCTAGAAATTATTTCAAATATTACTTCTCAAAATTAAACAACTTTGTTGAAGTGGATGTTATACATCAGTTGAGTCCCAGACAGCCTTATCACTGCATATATCAGCTATTTTCTGGTTTATAAACTAGACTAGTATTAACCGATGTATCTAGAAAAATAGCATAGACTTCCGATATATACCCAAACTCTCTCCAATAATAGAATTAACGTAGTGCAACTCTTCTTAAACTATATCAACAATATGAAGTGATATTTAGCTTGGCTATGGCTACGCTATTGATAATCAGTATTTCTATATCTTGCGGAATTGTACTATCGATTAGTAGGTGAAAAGTATACTAGTAGCGATCACTTACTGTACCACACACTACAACACCACACATTTATGAAGTAATCAGATCATCGATGTTTGCAAACACTTTAAATTAATAACAGAATTATATTCTTCTGACTACAGCATCTGAGTTCTATTCAATTCTTTATCATGGTATGTCAGTTTATAGTTGATCTGAGTTTCTCGGTTTGCCAAAAATAATTTTGGCCATCGTCATAATCTGTAGCTAATTTGGTCTATAACAATAAAAAGTCTACTATGGGTTTTTCGGGGCAATGTTAAGCTACAGATAAGTAAGTAATTTTGTTAAAAAACAATAAAAGATTTTATAATATCAAGAATATTGGTAATAATTAGATATATTTAGATAGAACACCCTCAAAATTTTGATTTTCCCTAATATCTTAAAGAATTTAGATTTCCTCAAACGCAAATATGTTATTTCTAGTTCAGGACAAATATATAGTCTGATTAGTATATCTATATCTAGATCCAGTTAAATCATCTAGAACTTGCTTTACTACTGAGACAAGGATATCGCTATATGAAATTTTGTAGCCAGTGCAGTGCTCACTTAGACTTGCGCATTCCAGCAGGCGATAACCTTCCAAGGTATATTTGCGATACATGTAATACCATTCACTATACCAACCCAAAAATTGTAGCCGGTTGCATTTTAGAGTGGAAAGAGCGCGTTTTGCTATGCCGTAGGGGAATTGAACCAAGACGTGGACTGTGGACGCTACCAGCAGGTTTCATGGAAGATGGAGAATCCATTATAACAGCAGTAGAACGTGAAGCATTAGAAGAAGCTAATGCAGTCTGTGAGGATCTTAGATTGTACAGTCTGTACTCTCTGATCCATGTAAGTCAAGTGTACTTGATTTTTAGAGGTAAGCTTAAAGACGGTTATGCTAGTCCTGGCTCTGAGAGCTTAGAGGTAAAATTGTATACAGAAGATGAAGTTCCCTGGCAACAGATTGCATTTACAGTAGTTTATGAGACGCTTAGCCAGTATTTCTCTGAACGCCGTAACCGTACGTTTTATAATCATCTAGGGGATATTTTACACGACGAGTCTGACTGTGCAATTCGAATCAGGCGCTATTATTAATACAATTGATCGACAGTATGCAACAAGGGTGC